>DASXNP010000119.1:0-13306 GCA_036494985.1 Binataceae bacterium (SeqCode) | reverse complement strand
ACGTCCTTCTCCTCGACGTAGACCCCGCCCAGGCCCTCGATGATCGCGACCTTGCGAAAATCGGCCAGCGGGTCCGCGCGGAGGATTGGCATGTCACAACCCGGCCCTTTCGCAGCATGACCGGACGCTTCGATTTCCGCCACCTGCACCTGGGGGGGAAACGCCGGAGGCGCTACGACCTTGTGGCATGCGACGACGCATACGCCGATCAGGATTGAGGGCAGGGGGAGTTTCCGGAGTAGTCTACCTGGCACGAACTGAAAAATATCCGCGGGCTTGCGCGCTCGCAAGCACGACAACGCGCCGCGCCGCTGATTCGTGTTTCGCAGCTTACATTTCGCGTATAGAATCGCGTACAAAATCGGCGGTCAATGAAAGGCGATGATTTGAAGGCACACGAGTCCAAGCGGCCAATGCTGGGCGCCCATGTCTCGATCGGCGGCGGCGTGAGTGAAGCGCTTTTGCGGGGCAGAGACATCGGGTGCGAGTGCATTCAGATGTTCACAAAATCGTCGCGCCAGTGGGCATCCAAGCCGTACCCCAAGGAGGAGATCGAAAGGTTCAAGCAAAACCTCCTCGAGACCGCAATCACGACGGTCATCGCGCACGATTCCTATCTGGTAAACCTCGGGGCGCCGGACCATGCGATGCGCAAGAAATCGGTCGGCGCGTACATCGACGAACTTGAGCGCTGCGAGCAGTTAGGCGTGCCGTTTCTGGTAACCCACCCGGGCGCGCACGTAGGAGCGGGCGAAGAGGCCGGAATCGCCACGATTGCGAAGTCAATCGACGAGGCGCACAGCGCTTGCCCGGGTTATCGGACTCGAATCGCCCTGGAGATCACAGCTGGGCAGGGCAGTAATCTGGGCTACCGGTTCGAACAGATGCGGCGCATTTTTGACGCGGTCAAGGAAAACCATCGCCTGCGCCTGTGCTTCGACACCGAGCATGCCTTCGCGGCAGGCTACGACCTATCCACCGATGAGGGCTACGAGCGGACTTTCGGCGAACTGGACCGGCACATCGGGATTGAATTGATAGTCGCCTTTCACCTGAACGATTCGGTCAAACCGCTGAACTCGCGGGTCGATCGCCACCAGCACATCGGGAAGGGGCACATCGGACTGGCGGCCTTTAAGCGCCTGATGAACGATGGGCGTTTCTTTGGCAAGCCGATGTGCCTTGAGACCCCGACCGAAGACGACTACCAAGCCCATCGCGAGAACCTCGCGACGCTCAGATCACTCTTCGACTGATGGCACAGAAAAGGATTCTAACCGGAGACCGACCCACCGGCCCGCTTCATTTGGGACACTACGTAGGGTCGCTTAAGAATCGGTTAAGACTGCAGGACCAGTATGATACCTACCTCCTGATCGCCGATGTGCAGGCGCTTACCGACAACTTCGAGCATCCCGAAAAGCTCGGCGCGAACATTATTCAAGTCGCCTTCGACTACCTGGCGGTTGGGCTTGACCCCGACAAGTCGAAATTCGTGGTCCAATCGCTGGTGCCGGAGCTGACCGAGTTGACGATCTATTTCATGAACTTGGTCACGGTCGCCACGCTCGAAAGAAATCCGACCGTTAAAGAGGAAATCAAGCAGCGAAATTTCGCCAAAGGCATTCCGGTCGGGTTCTGGTCCTATCCGATTTCGCAGGCCGCCGACATCACGATTTTCAAGGCCGATCTGGTGCCGGTCGGCGAAGATCAACTTCCGATGATCGAGCAGGCGCGCGAGATCGTGCGCCGCTTCAACAAGCTCTACGCCAAGGTTTTGATCGAACCGCGCGCGATGCTGGGCTCGACCGCGCGGCTGCCGGGAACTGATGGGGGCGCGAAGATGTCGAAATCGCTCAACAACTGCATCTACCTGTCCGACCCGTCGGAGGTGGTGCGCAAACGGGTGATGTCGATGTTCACTGATCCGACCCGCATCCACGGAAACGAGCCGGGACACGTCGAAGGTAATCCGGTGTTCACCTATCACGACGCCTTCAATGAAAACAAAGCGGAGGTCGAAGATCTCAAGGAGCGCTACCGCAAGGGAACGGTCAAAGACATCGAAGTGAAGGAGAAGCTAATTGCCGCGTTGGAGGGCTTCTTGCGCCCGATTCGGGAGCGGCGGGCCAAGTTCGAGGCGAGCCCGACGCTGGTGCGCGAGATCATCCACGAAGGAACCCGCCGGGGACGCTCGACGGCGCAAGCGACCATGGAAGAAGTGCGCCACGCGATGAAGTTCGACTACAGATTTGCCTGAGCGCGCAGAGTTTCGGCGAAGGCCTTATCAATCGAAACCGTAGCGTTTGCGTTTGCGCCACAAGGTCGCGACGTTGATGCCGAGCATCTCGGCGGCCTCTTCCAGCGTCATGGCCTGTTCGAGTACCACCTTGATGTGTTTGCGTTCGATGTTCTCCAGGGTCGGACTCGGGTCGACGGTTGAGGCCTCAGAAAGGATCCGATCAGGGAAGTCGACGACGCCAATTGCTTCGCCGCGGCTGAGCACCACGGCGCGCTCGAGCACGTTGCGCAACTCGCGCACATTGCCGGGCCACGCGTAGGCCATCAGCGCCGCCTTTGCCTCGAGGGTCAGCGGTAAAACCGGCTTGCGGTGGCGGGCGGCAAAGTGTTCGATAAAGCTCTCGGCCAGCGGAACGATTTCGCCCACGCGCTCGCGCAGGGCGGGGACTCGGATCTCAATCACGTTGAGGCGGTAGAACAGGTCCTCGCGAAACTTGTGTTCCTGCACCAGACTTTCGAGGCTCTGGTTGGTGGCAGCTATTATCCGCGCGTCGATGGATATCAACTCGGAGCCGCCCACCCGTTCGAAGGTTCGCTCCTGGAGAAAACGCAACAGCTTGGCTTGCAGAGCAGGCGTCAGATCGCCGATTTCGTCAAGAAAGATCGTACCGCCCTCGGCGGCTTCGAGGCGGCCGGGCTTGTCCTTGATCGCGCCGGTAAAGGCGCCGCGGACATGTCCAAAGAGTTCGCTCTCAAGTAGGTGCTCGTTGAGCGTAGTGCAGGCCACCTCGATAAACGGAGCGTTGCGGCGGGAACTGGCGCGATGAATCTGGCCCGCGAGCAGAGTCTTGCCGGTGCCGCTCTCACCGGTGAGGAGTACGGTCGCGTCGGCGTCGGCGATCTGGCGGGCGGTTTCGGCGAGGGCCTGGGTGCTGGGGCTAAACGCGAGAAACTTGCCGCGGTCGGAGAGCCGGTCGAGTCTTGACTTGAGCGCGTGATTTTCGTCGCGCAGGCTTTGAACTTCCAGCACCCGCGCGACGAGCTGGCGTAGTTGCTCGGCGCTGAACGGCTTGGAGAGATAGTCGTAGGCGCCCAAACGCATCGCCCTGACGGCATCGGGAATCGTCCCGAACGCGGTCATCATTACCACCGGCAGGGAGGGCTTGCGCCGTTTGAGCTCCTCCAGCAGCTTGAAGCCGTCCATGCCGGCCATCCGGACATCGGAGACCGCGAGTTCGACCTCCGCGCCAGCCCACTGCGCCAGCGCGCTTTCGCCGCTGTCCGCCTCTATCACCTGGTGACCGGCGCCGGAGAGGGCGGCCGCGATTGTGCGCCGAATGTTACGGTCGTCGTCGATCACAAGAATGTTAGCCAAGTCGCGTCTCCTCACCCAGCGGAAGCTCGACGATGAAACTGGTGCCAGCGCCGGGCTCACTGCGCACGTGGATGCGTCCGCGATGCGCTTCAACGATTTCCTTCACAATGTACAATCCGAGGCCCGCCGAGCCGGCCCGCTCACTTCCCATCGGATAACGCCCGTCGGCGAGCTGAGTGTAAGGTTCGAAAATGCGTCCTATCGCCTCCGGCGCTATACCCGCGCCCGTGTCTGCGACTTCGATCGTTGCGCGGGAACCGTTGCGTCCGAGCGTAATAGCGATTTTTCCCCCGCTTGCGGTGTAGCGCAACGCATTGCCCACCAGATTGCTTATGACCCATGGCAGTTTGAGCGAATCGCCCTCGATCGGGATTGGCGTTGAGTCGTCGCTGCGGACCTCGAAGGTGATTCCCTTCTCGTGCGCTTGCATCTCGAACGGACGCGCTACTTCGTGAACGACGCGATCGAGGATGAGCGGCTGGCGTTGAACTTCGATGCGCGCGGCACCGGTGCGCGAGGCGTCCAGAAGATCACTCGAGATCTTCTTGAGGCGCTGAACGTCGTCCAGAACGATGGCCAGGATCTCGCGCTTGTGAGCATCGGTCTCGCCGTCCATCGCCTCTAAAAGCAGCTCCGAACCCATCGTAAGAGATGTCAGAGGGGTCTTGAGTTCATGGGAAAGGGTTGCGATCAGATTGGATCGGGCGCGTTCCTGGTCGCGAATCATGGTGACGTCCTGGAGCACCACGATACGCCCCAAGGTCTCAAGCGCGGTTCCGGTCCAGGGCAGTTCGCGCGCCAGGTAGGTATGGTCGCGCCCGCGAACAAAAACTTTGAGTTCGGTAGCCGGGCTGCCCGGCGGGCGCTCGCGACCAAGCGAGTCGACCAAGCGCTCGACTCGGTGGTTCGCGCGCGATAGCCCCTTAAGCTTGACCCCGCGCGTCGAAACCGGCTCCAGGTCGAGAATGGCGCAGGCGACTTCGTTGATGTGAACCACCGCGTCGGCGGGATCCAGAACGATGAGTCCGTCCTCCACGCTTTCGATGATTGCCGCGGCCTTGGTTCGCTCGCGGTCGAGCTCGAACAGGCGTCCATGGTAGTCCTGCTGCAAGCGGACCACCATGGTGTTGAACTCTCCGGTCAGCTCAGCGAGCTCCGTGGTTTTCGGCTGCGGCATCGCCTTGAGCGATTGTTCATCGTTGATCCGGCGAAGCTGGCGCGTGAGGGCGGCCAGCGGCGCAATCGCGAGCGTGCGAGCGAACACCAGCCCGAGGACGAACAAGATTGAGATCGTGACGACCGCGATAGTGATCTCCCAGGCGCGCAGTCTGCGCGCAACGTTGATGGTTTCGCGATCCGCGCTGAACATTGCATGCTCGTTCATCACGATTAGATCCTGAAGCGAACGCAGCAGATCTTCGCGCGCGCGCGCCGCGCCGGCTCCTGCGGGGCGCCCGCCGGCAAATAGCGCGTCTGCGAGCAGGCCGATCCTAAGCGCGAGCTGGTCTTCGCCGGGCTCAGTGAGGTTGGTCTTTTCGACTTTGAGCCATCGATTGAAGAGCCGGCGCGACTGGTCGGGGGTGGATTCGCCGTTGCCGTAGATCGAAATCGCTCGGATCATTCCGTTGGCGGCTTGGATCGATTGATAGTTGCGCGAAAGAACGCGATTGACGGCGCTTTCGAGAATCCCGATCCGGGAAATGGCCAGCGCCAGCAACGCCGCCATCAGCAAAAGCAAGACCAGGTTGGTTAGCCAGATGCGGCCGGCGAGCGACCACCAAAGCCGATCCAGCCGGGCCCACTTTCTTCGCCCGGGCATAATCGATTATTCGGCTGCCGCAATGAATCTCGCAATAAGACGATTTGTGCTTGCAATATGCATTCGAGGTAAACCGCAATGGATTGCGCGATGCAATTGCTTGGGGGCAAGCGCTTGAGGAATTGCGGGCCTTTTTCTCAATGGCTCGCGCTTTGCTATTAGCGTTGACTTCCACAAAGTCACGGTTTCCCCAGGAGAGCAGAATTTTGGCAGCAAGTCCGCAGCGTCCTTCGTCAGAGTCCCCCTCCGGACATCAACGCACCGAACCGGTCGAGATGACGCTCGAAGCCATAACCGCCGTTGGCAAAGAGACCAAGGTAATCGTCATCACGACCGCACTGCTGACCTTCATCTCTTTTTGGAGAGTCGCAGCGGTCGTGCTGTGCGACCTCGCGTCGACGGCATATTACATCGGCGGAATCGTGGAGGAGGCGGTCGGAAAATCCGCGCCTTACTTCATCTTGGCAGTGATGCTTTTCTCGTACGCGGTGCGTGCGGTTTACGTTGAATCTTGCTCGATGTTCACCCGCGGGGGAGTTTACCGCGTAGTGAAGGAAGCGATGGGAGGGACGCTGGCGAAGATTTCGGTCTCGGCCCTGATGTTCGATTACATTCTGACCGGGCCGATCAGCGGGGTTTCGGCCGGTCAGTACCTGGTCGGCTTGATCAACGAACTGCTGAGGCTCGCGCGCATGCCGGTCGCGCTGCCTTCGGATTTTGCGGCGGCACTGTTCGCGATCCTGGTGACAGTCTACTTCTGGCGCCAGAACATTCTGGGAATCGAGGAATCCAGCTCCAAGGCGATGCGGATAATGCAGGTCACGACGCTGATGGCGGTGATCATGATCGTCTGGTGCGGGGTTACCCTCTATCTCCGTGGCTTCCATCTACCTCCCTTCGAGCTCAAGTTCAGTGACACTTCCCTGGGATGGCTGAAGAATCTGCCTGCGGCCCATACCATCGGCGCGCTGGGAATTATGATTGCCTTCGGACATTCCATACTCGCGATGTCGGGCGAGGAGTCCCTGGCCCAGGTGAACCGGGAAATTGAGGCCCCCAAGCTTAGGAACCTGTTGCGGGCCGGCTTGGTGATTTTCATATATAGCCTGCTGCTTACAGGGCTGGTGTCCTTTTTCGCGGTGATGATCATCCCCGATTCGGTGCGAATGTCGCACTACGGCGACAACCTGATCGGAGGCCTGGCTATGTATGTGGTCGGGCCGCTGTGGGCGCGAATCGCGCTGCGCGCGTTCGTGGTGTTTGTCGGCTTCCTCATTCTGGCCGGTGCAGTCAACACGGCGATCGTCGGGTCCAACGGCGTGCTCAGCCGCGTCGCCGAAGACGGCGTCTTGCTCGATTGGTTCCGACATCCGCAAAAGCGCTACGGCACGACCCATAGAATCATCAACCTGGTGGCGATTACGCAGATCGCTACGATCATTTTGTCGCGCGGGGACATGTTCGTGCTGGGCGAGGCGTACGCCTTCGGAGTGATCTGGAGTTTCGTGTTCAAAACGTTGTCGATGCTGATGCTTCGTTACAACCGCAAGTATCATCGGATCTGGCGGGTGCCGCTCAATCTCAAGTGGCTGCGGCCCGGTGGGGTCGACTTCCCCTTGGGCCTCGCGCTTACGTTTTTCGTGCTGTTCGCGGTTGCCGTAGTCAATCTCTTTACCAAGCAGGTCGCCACGGTCTCGGGAATAGCTTTTACTGCCGCGTTGTTCGTGATCTTCGAGATCTCGGAACGCCTAAATGGGCCCGAGGCTCATGCGCACGCCTACGGCGAGGAGCTGGAGAAGTTCAATCTCGACCTACTCGACGACCACACCGAGCTGCATCCGCAGCGGCTTGGGCTGGATCACGCGACGCGCAAATTGGTCGCGATACGCGATCCGAGCAATCTCTCCCATTTGCATCGTTATTTGCAGGACTCGAGCGACGGCGCGGAGCTGATCGCGCTGACCGTGCGGACCGAGAAGGGACTGGCGTCGAGCGACGGCGGCCATTTGTTTACCAAGAACGAGGAAAAGCTCTTCAGCAAAGTGGTCAAGGTCTGCGAGGACCATGGCCGGGGAGTCACACCGCTGGTGGTTGTCTCCAACGACCAGCAGTACGCGATCGCGAAGACCGCCCACGCGCTGGGGGTCGATGAAGTGGTGATGGGCGTATCGGCCAAATATCGAGCCGATATTCAGCTCGAGAATTTCGCGATGCACTGGGGATCGTTGGATGAAAAACCGATTAAAGTGCGAGTGCTGTCAGACCAGCAGGACATCAAAGCGGAGCTCTAGGCCAAGCGGAAATTCGCCTCCCATGAGAAGCACGCACCCACGATAGGTCGCGGGTGCGCTGGGGTTGATTGCGCGAAGGACCAACGGGGAGCCCGTCTTGCGGACTCCCCGAAAGGATTTTCCGATGCTGGGAAGTAAACCCTACTGAGGCGCTGCCTCGGGACCCTTAGCTTCACCCTTGACTTCGGTGAGAGTCATGGAGCGGATCCCCGCCGCCGCATTCAAACCGATCTCTCCGGAGACGCTCAGCGGCTGGAGCGTTACCGAATTCTGAAAGCCCCCGACCAGGAGATTTGCTCCGACTCCACCCCCCACTGCTGCTGAAACGCCAACCCCGGCAAAGGTGCCAACCAGGCCTTTTGCGCCAAAGTCTCTGGTCGCAGTGCTAACCAACCATAGGAGTACCGATGCATGACTGTAACCGATGTCGGCGCCAATATTCAGAATCCGGCCAGTGTAGTTCCACTGGACACCCTTTTGTGGCTCCCACACGCACTTCAGCGCCCGGGACGAGCCGAGGATAAACCCCCAGCCACTGGCAACGTTGCAGCTTAGAAACCCCGCCTGAAATCCTTTGGCGCTCGATGGCGTTCTCTCCTCCTGGGCCATGGCACTGGCTCCGATCATCGAAATCGCGCCTACGAAGAACAATCCCACAATCAGCGATTTTCGTGCTTTCAAATCCAAATCCTCCTGGTTCGAATGTTAGCGATCCCACTGAGCACGTGAATCAGGGCTAGGATACTCGCGAAAACGGCGGCCGAACAAGAGTTTTGGGTTGGAACAGCCTTGCTCAGTATGCTTTGGCGAAGTAGGCGCGCTCCCGGCTGGCCTCTCCGCACACCACGCACGGCGCGGCACGAGCTTGCTGACCCAGCGGTATTACGCGGCAGGTCGCTTTGGTCTGCTCGCGGATTTTGGTCTCGCAGTCCGGATTCCCGCACCAGTAGACGCGGGCAAACCCGCCGCCGCCCTCGCCTTCCATGTGCTTGCACAAGGCATCAAAGTCTTCGAAGTCGCGGGTATTCGAATCGCGCAGCGAAGCCGCCTGAGTAAAGAGACTGCGCTGGATTACCGTCATCAGCTCACTTACTTTGGGCGAAATCTCGTCGAAAGGGACTTTGATCTTCGCGTCGCGACCAGGCAGGTCGCGCCGCGCGATCATCGCTTCGCGCTGGGCAACGTCGCGCGGTCCGATTTCGATTCGAAGCGGCACCCCGCGCATCTCCCAATCATTGAACTTAAAGCCGGGGGTGACCCCGTCGCGACGATCGAGGTGCACTCGAACGGAGGAGGTCTCCAGCGTAGCCTTAATCGATTCAGCAGCAGTCATCACCGCGCTGCGCTCGTCGGCTTTGCGGAAGATCGGCACGATGACAGCCTGAATCGGAGCGATCGCCGGCGGTAGCCGCAAACCCTGATCGTCGCCGTGAACCATTACCAAAGCGCCTAGCAGCCGGGTCGAAACGCCCCAGCTGGTCTGCCAAACGTGTTGGAGCAGGTTGCTCTCGTCGAGGTAGCGGATCTCGAAAGCCTTCGCGAAGTTCTGTCCAAGAAAATGCGAAGTGCCGCACTGCAGGGCGCGGCCGTCGCCCATGATCGCCTCGATCGCGTAGGTCTCTTCGGCGCCGGGAAACCGTTCTGCCGCGCTCTTTCTTCCCGACGCCAGCGGAATGGCGAGAAAGTCCTCGACAAACCCGCGATACACTTCCAGCAGCGCGAGCGTCTCGGCCGCGGCTTCCTCGCGTGAGGCATGAGCCGTGTGACCCTCCTGCCAAAGAAACTCGGTGGTGCGCAAAAACAACCGGGTGCGCATCTCCCATCGCACCACGTTGCACCATTGGTTGAGCATCATCGGCAGGTCGCGATGCGAACGAATCCATTGGGCGAACATGTAATGGACGATCGTTTCGGAGGTCGGACGGATGATCAGCGGCTCTTCGAGTTGCTTGCCGCCGGCGTGGGTGACTACCGCGACTTCCGGGGCGAATCCTTCGACGTGTTTAGCTTCCTTGTTAAGAAAGCTCTGCGGTATGAAGAGCGGAAAGTACGCATTACGTGCGCCGGTCTTCTTGATCCGACGATCAAGCTCGTCGCGCAGCGCTTCCCAGATCGCGAAGCCGTCGGGGCGAAAGACGATGCATCCGCGAACCGGCGAATAGTCGGCCAGCTCGGCTTTTAGAATGATATCGTTGTACCAGGCGGCAAAATCCGTGCTGCGCGGGGTTACCTTCCGGTCGTCTTTGTCTGCCATTTGCGAACCTTGGGCGCGTCACTCCAGAGTACCGAAACAAAGCGGCGCTGTCGCGATGCAAACCGATTGCCGCTTTGAATAAGATGACCCAGATTCGCTTGGAGGACCGAGGAAATTGGAGCCGATGATCAGGATTCCTTTAATGGCGATTACGTTCGGCTGTCTAGTGCTTGGTTTGGCCGCGAGGTCGACCGCAGATTGCCGGCGGTGTCCGCAGGCCCGCACCATCGAGGTCAGCGGACAGGGTGAGGTGAAGGCTACTCCCGATATGGCGGAACTTGGCATTGCGATCGAGACCTTCGCACCGACCGCCGCAGCGGCCGCTTCTGAAAATGCGAATCAGACCCAGAAGGTTGTCGAAGCCCTCAAATCCAAGTTGGGCGACAAGGGAAAAGTGACGACCTCAGGGTACGCGCTCTTCCCGCAGTACAGTGAAAGACCCGCACCTGACAAACCCCGGGTCCTGGGGTTTCGCGCCCAGAACTCGATCAACGTAGAGACCGGAGCGCTGGAATTGGCAGGACCGATCATCGATGCCGCCATCGCGGCCGGGGCGAATCGGGTAGATTCGCTGAGCTTCAGACTTAAGGACGACTCGAGCGCGCGCAACGAAGCGATCGGCATAGCCGCCAAGGATGCAGTTTCGCAAGCGCAGGCGCTGGCAAGCGCGCTGGGTCTGCGGCTCAAGCGGATCATGCAGGCTTCGACGGGCGGCGAGCCCCGACCGGTTCCAGTCAGGTTTGCGGCCGCAACCCGCATGATGGCGGCCGCACCGACGCCAATTGAGCCGGGCAGCGTTACGATCTCGGCTACTGCGTCGGTGACGTATGAGATTGAGTAAGCCATCGGCCGCTGCTGGCACCGAGTGGAATCTGGCGAATGAACTCTCCGAGCGACAGCGGAAAAAACCTGCGCGGGAGCTGTCGATTTAGGGGCGTGCCGTTCGACTATCTACGTATTCGAACGAAGTACCAGCGAGGTAGCCATGCAGTACATGTTGTTGATCTATGAAAGCGAAGCCCAAGCCTTAAGGCGCAGTCAGTCAGAACAGGGCAAACTGGTGCAAAGCTTTATGACCTTTACCCAAAACCTCGTCAGCTCCGGCAAGATGCGGGGCGGCGATCGGCTGGAGAGGTCCACAACCGCCACCACCGTCAGAGTGCACAATGGCAAGACGACCGCCATCGATGGCCCGTTTGCAGAGACCAAGGAACAGCTTGGCGGCTATTACATCGTCGAAGCCGGTGATCTCGACGAGGCAATCGCAATCGCCGCCCGGATTCCGAGCGCCGAGCTCGGATCGATCGAGGTACGGCCGGTGATGCAGATACCCAAGTGACTGCCAGGTGTCACGGAGGCTTTTATGCAGTACATGTTGCTGCTCTACGAAAGTGAGGCCACAGCCGCCAAACGCAGCCAGGCGGAGCAAGCTGAAATTCATCGGCGATTTATGGCGCTGAACCAGGATCTCTCAAGCGCCGGCAAGCGGGTCGGCGGTAGTCCTCTCGAACGATCTTCAACCGCCACTACGGTTCGGGCGCGAGACGGCAAGACCCTGACCACCGATGGTCCCTTTGCCGAGACCAAGGAGCAACTAGGCGGCTACTGGATTATCGAAGCGGCCGATCTGAAAGAGGCGATCGCGCTCGCCGCGCGAGTCCCGACTGCGGAGTCGGGTTGCGTCGAGGTGCGACCCGTCATGAAGATTCCGGGATAGGCCGGTCTTGAAGAGTTGACGATCGCGTCGCACTTCAGGGGGCCGACGGTTGCGAGCGAGGCGGCGCTGACCAGCGGCGCGAACGGCGCGCCGCCCCCGCCATCCTGTTATGATCTCCTCGGTACAGAGATGGACGCCGGGCAGATCGATCTCTTTTACCGGGAAGAGTCGGGACGGATTCTTGCGACGCTAATCAAGCTTCTCGGAGATTTCGATCTGGCCGAGGAGGCGATGCAGGATGCGTTTGCGATCGCCATCGCCCAGTGGCCCAGCCAAGGATTTCCCAGCAACCCGCGCGCCTGGATAGTTGGCACCGCACGCCATAAGGCGCTCGATAGAATACGACGACGCGCGAATTTCGAGTCCAAGCGTTCCGAACTGCAGAACGAAGAAGGACTTCTAGGTCGCCTGCAGAGCCACGATGACATCGAGGCCCAGGCTTCCGACACCAAGGTGAATGACGAGCGACTCAGGCTCATTTTTACCTGCTGTCATCCGGCGCTCGCGCTCGACTTGCAGATCGCTCTGACGCTGCGCACTCTGTGCGGCCTTTCTACCGAAGAGATCGCGCGGGCCTTTCTGGTACCTGCTCCAACGATGGCGCAGAGGCTGGTGCGTGCCAAACACAAGATCAGGCGAGCCGGGATTCCATATCGGGTGCCGCCTGATGAAATGCTGTCCGACCGACTGGCAGGGGTGATGGCGACCGTCTATCTGGTCTTCAACGAGGGGTACACTGCCTCCAGCGGCGAATCATTGGTGCGTGGCGATTTGTGCAGCGAAGCGATTCGGCTCGGCCGGCTGCTCTGCGACCTGATCGCGGACCGAAGCGAGCCCAAAGGACTCCTGGCGCTGATGCTGCTCCAGGATTCCCGGCGCACGGCGCGAGTGGACGCCAACGCTGAACTCGTGCTGCTCGAAGAGCAAGATCGCTCGCGGTGGAATCGTGAGCAGATTCAAGAGGGACTTGCTCTGGTAGATGCGGCGCTCGTCGCGCCACCGATCGGACCCTACTCGGTGCAGGCTGCTATCGCGGCGGTGCATTCGCGTGCCGATCGCGCCGAAGCCACCAATTGGCGCGAGATCGTCAGGCTATACGATCTGCTGATGCAACTTGCACCCTCGCCAATCGTTGAACTAAATCGGGCGGTCGCCGTTGCGATGGCGCACACGCTCGAACAGGGCCTCTCGCTGATCGAAGAAATCGAGTCGCGGGGCGAACTTCGTAGCTACCATTTGCTGCCTGCCGCCCGCGCTGGCCTGCTCGGACGGCTCGGTCGTTGGAACGACGCGGCAAGAGCCTATCGTCAAGCGCTTTCATTGGTCACCAACGATACCGAGCGACGTTTCCTCTACCGCAGGCTTGCCCAGGTGGCAGCTTCGGCGCAGCCCGAGTCTTAAGCGTGACGATTTAACTACAGCTAGCGGCTGCTTCTTGCTGCCGGGTGAACGGCGTGGTGCTCGCAAGTCGCTTTCTCATATCGTTGCGGTCGCCTTCACCGTGGCCCCCTCGCGGCCCGGCGCGGTGGTTCGATGGGCAACAAAAGCGCTTGGCTTAGCCGCGAACGACCGCGTTTGAGCCGAATCGGGGTATTGGTTTGATGCGCGA
>DASXNP010000118.1:0-3566 GCA_036494985.1 Binataceae bacterium (SeqCode) | reverse complement strand
GCGCTCGATGACTTCGTCGCCATTCTTCTGGGCGATGCGGATGACTTGATCGAACACGTCGCAGGCAAGGCCTTCCAGCCCACGATTGATACCCGCAACCCGCGCCGCGGGGTCGTCAGTCTGAGTGCAGCGCCAGAGGATTTCGGTTTCGACGTAATCGCCCATCTTCGCGCCGAGATATTCGAGCAAGCGGTTGAAAATTTCGACGTGTCGCGATTCGTCCCACACCTGCCGTGCCATGTCGAGTTGGAACTCCCACGGTGTGTCGGGAAAGTCGAACAGCGTGCGACCGGCGGCTTCCATCGCCTGGACCTCGCCCATCAAGATGCCGTGGATGCGGGCGCGCAGCGCCTCATGATCGAAGGGGACGATCTGCGAATCGAGGCCCGCTTCTTCGCGGATTTCGCGGACCCGGCGTCCGCGCATCTGGATGAAGCGATCTTCGCGAGCGAGCCGGTCGACGGGAATCATCTTCTGCATGGACTACCTCTACGATCGGAAACTTCGGCGAATCAATAGGCGGCGCTCTTCGAGGTGGCTCTCACCAAACGTTCGATCTCTTCCTCGGTGAAGCCGGCCAGCAGGCGCGCTTCCTTGGCGATCGTGATGGTCGAGTCGAAGTCGAAATCCTTTTCATTGATGTGCTGAGGAACTTGGCGGGACTCCTCACGGGAGGTGCGGCCGCCGCCGAAGTTGAAGGTCAGGTCGATGCTTTCCTGAAAGGCGGCGGCTTTGGCATAGCGCTCAGGGTCACCCTCGGTGAGCTTGCGCATCCACTTCGAGCCCATCCGGACGTGAGTGATTTCGTCGGCCAGGACGTAGTCGACGGCGCGCTCGATGACGGCATCGCCCATCTTCTGGGCCAGCCGGATGATTTGTTCGAAGACATCGCACGCCAGTCCTTCGAGTCCGCGGTTTATCCCCGCCACGCGGCAGGCCGGGTCGTCGGCCTGGGTGCACGACCAAAGCAGTTCGCTCTCGGGGAATTCGCCCAGATAGGAGCCCACGTACTCAAGCAGCTTCATGTAGATTTCGGCGTGGCGCGATTCGTCCCATACCTGGCGCGCCATGTCGAGCTGGAATTCCCAGGGCGCATCGGGGAAGTCGAAGAGCGTGCGGCCGGCGGCTTCCATCGCCTGAAATTCGCCCGCGCAGATTCCGTGCAGGCGGCCCTTGAGAAAGTCCTCGTCGAACGGCGAGACCGTGATCCCGCGCCCCTGATCGGTCCGGGCACGGCGGGCGTTGGCCGCCGGGACCAGGATGTGGTGCTCGGGGCGGGCGAGACGGTCAACCGGAATCATCTTTTCCATGTGACTACCTTTATCGATCGAGTTTTCGACTATCTCCGTTCATTTGGTCCAGGCCGATCGCCTGCCGCTTAGATCGGCCGCTTCCCAGATCATCCAACGGCCGTCGTTTTCGCCCAGACGGATTTGAAAAGTTACGGGGTTAAGGCCAGGGCCGGCGATTCTCGCCTTGAAGTACCAATGCTGAATGATGTGGGCGGTGCCTATAATCTCGCGCTTATCATACCGACCGGGCGCAATGTCAGATGCGAGCGCCGCCAGCTCGGCGGCCGCTTGGGGCATCGCAAGCGCCTGGAGCGCGGCGCGATCACCGCGCGCCAGGAGATCGGCGATTTGAGTGTAAGCCTCCAGGGCCCCTTCGGGAGTTGAGACACGGGAGCCGATTGGTTGCGGACCCATCACGTTGGAGCGGTTGCCGAGATCAGGCATGGTTGCCTCCCGTAAACGCCCGGTACTGCCGACGGGTGGCGGCGTGCATCGGGTCAGCTTTCAAGGCCGCAATGTCGGCCCAGGGAGAGAGTTTGGCGGTCAGATCCTCGACTTCGAGGATGCGCCACGGGCCGTCGTTGAGTTGGGCCCAGCGGTTTTGCAGGAGGGTTGCGCCGCTTGCGCCACGGAATCGAACTTTGACGACGATCTGAGGGCCGAGGCGGGCGCGCGCCAGGACCTCGAATCGTTCGACCTTGCCGCGCGCCGCGGCGGCTTGCGATGCTTCGCGATGTGCGGCGATCGCCGATTGGACCACAAAGCTTTCTGCCGAGGCGGGATCTGCAAAAGCAAAGGCGCGGGCGTGGGCGTCGATCGCGGCTTCAAGTTCGTCGGTAGTGATGCGCGCGATCATCAGCTGCGCCCCGGCTTGTGAGGTTCTTCGGCCTCGGGAAATCCGGTGACACCGCCCGCCGCGGCTAGCCGCTCTTGGAGCTGCGCCTCCCATCGGGCTGCGCGCATGTGCTTCTCGGGCGAATCCAACAGATCGCCGAGCAGGACCGAGCCGCGCTCGATGTGGCGCTTCTCATCCTCGACCAGGTGCTCGAGGATCCGAAGGGTAGGCGGCTCATAGACTGGATTGGCCGCGGCGATGTGGGCGCTGTAGTGCCAAACGAGGTGCGGTTTGAGGACCCGATAGATTCCCACCAGGCGCTCGATGGTGTCCTCCCACTCCTCCTTGTCTTCGATGGTGTTCATCAAGCCGGCGAAGTCGGCGCTCCCCGCTTTGGAGACCTGAGCCTGGCTGCGCAGCTCGGCCAGGCGCTTGCCGAGCATGTCGGTGTGCAGCGCGTCTTCGTATACTTGGCGGGCGATCTCAAGTTTAACTTGAATTTCGGGGGTAAGCGCGATCCAGCCCCCCATCATGCGCATCATGCGCTCTTCAGCATAGCGGTAGTTCATTAGGTAGTTGGCGCTGCGCTTTACGCTATAAACCCCGTCCATGGTGCGCCGATCGTAGAATGCCATCGCAAAACTCCGTGGTGGCCGTTTTATGGGCGTCGTGCGCGGCTCGAAAGTAGGGCGGCGAGCCGACCGCGGGAGACGGCCCGGGCGAAGAGTCGGCCCTCTACGATCGATTCGATTTCGCGCAGGTACGCTTCCTTCGAGATACCGCTGAGCGCTCGCGAACCGGTGGCCCATCCGGAGCAGAGCGTCTGCAGCGCGTAGATCGCCGCGCGGAGGTCGTGGAAGCGGAAGAGACCCAGGCGCTTGCCGCGTCGTAGCACGTCGGCGAAGGGACCTCCGTACTGTTCGGCGACGCGAGGGGCTACTTCGGCGTATTCCGGGCGATCGACTATGTAGCGAACTTCGTGATGCAGTACCGCGAACGCTTCGCGGTAGCGATCGATAATCTCGACCACCGCGCGCACGAGACCCATCAATTCGCGGCGCGGGTCGCTCTGGGCGTGCACGCGGATTGCCGGCAGCATCTCGGTGAACTCGGTGACCATGGACTCCGCGATGAGGAAGAGGATGTCATCCTTGGTCTTGAGGTAGACGTAGATCGACCCGGCGGCGATGCCGGCTTCGAGCGCGATCTCTTTGACGCTGGCTTCGTGAAAGGACTTGCGGGCAAGGACGCGGCAGGCGGCGAGGAAAATCTGATGGCGACGCGACCTTATCAGGTCGCCGTCTTGGGTCTGGCTTTTTAGCGCTTGTGCTGCCACACCCACTATGTCTAATTGAATGAACGTTCATTTTCAAGTCCCGCGGAACCGACGGTAGTGTCCTAATTTGAAATCTAGTGCAGTTGGGGGTAGCCCGGAGTGG
>DASXNP010000117.1:0-4688 GCA_036494985.1 Binataceae bacterium (SeqCode) | reverse complement strand
CTTTCGATGGTGCTGGCGCTGTCGGCGATCCAGCGCGGCGACCAGCGCTGGACGCGGGGTTGGATTCTGTGCACGGCGGGACTCGGGGTGGTGTTTTTGCTAGGGCAGGTCTACGAGTTTACCAGCTTCTACAACGAAGGGCTCGCGTTTCAGACCAACCTTTTCAGCCAGACCTTCTACACCCTGGTGGGATTCCACGGTGCGCACGTTTTGGTCGGAGTCCTATGGCTTCTTTCGCTCGCGGTCGCGTCCTACCGCGATGAACTGCCGCGGGAGCGAGCGCTGTCGGTCGAGCTCGGCGGACTCTACTGGCACTTCGTCGACGTCGTCTGGATTGTCATTTTTACGCTGGTCTACCTGATGGAGGTGGTTGGGCGTCAATGAGCGACGAGCTAGCACGAGCCCCGGGCCAGGCAGATGCCGGGCAAGCGACCGCTGAAGATGCGCATCCCGGAAACTCGGTTTACCTAATCGTTGCCGCCTTCCTGGTGGTTCTGACCGCGATGGAAGTGACCGTTTTCTACGTGCGCGCGATCCGTCCGATTATGGTGCCGGTGTTAATAATCCTATCCGGGGCCAAATTTGCCTTGGTGGTGCTATTCTTCATGCACCTGCGTTACGACGCGAGACGGTTCAGTTTCGTCCTCGGCTTCGCCATGACCATAGCCGGAGCAATTGTGCTCGCGCTCTTCTTCCTGCTGCCGGAATTTTACCGGGGTTACTAGCCGCGCTTGCGCAGGGACTGCAGATGAGCTTGCCGCCCTCCGACATCTTTCCGCCGAGCGTGGTGATCGGAATCGCGGCGCTTTCTGGCGCCTATTATCTCGCGGGCAGAATCCTTGGACGCAGCCCGACGGCGCCGCAGATCGGAGCGTTTTCAGCAGCGATGTTGTTGATCTGGTTTGCCCTCGGACCGCTCGACGCGCTGGCTGATCGGCGCTTCTTTACGATGCACATGCTCGAACATTCCGTACTTACCTTCGGGATGCCGCCTCTGCTGTTGCTTGGGGTTCCCGACTGGATGTTGCGGCCGTGGGTGATGAACCGCTGGGTGCGTCCGTTCGCGAGACTCTTTACCAATCCGTTGATTGCGTTTTCGCTCGTGAACGTGTTGCTCGCAGTGGTCCATGTGCCATCAGTGTTCGACGTGATGATTCGGAAGGAGGGGGTACACATCGCGGTTCATCTCATGTTCATGATCACGGGGACGCTGATGTGGTGGCCGGTGCTGAGTCCCCTGGCGGAGCTGCCGCGACTGTCATACCCGGCGCAGATTTTTTACCTGTTTGTCTTGCTGATTCCGATGGGGGCGGTGGCCGCACCGATCACGTTCGCCTCCGACGTGCTGTTCAAATTCTATCTTGAAGGGCCGAATCCCTGGGGACTGACGCCGCTGGCCGATCAGATCTGCGGGGGAATCCTGATGTGGGTGGGCGACGGCATCTACGTGATGCTGGTGTTCAGCTGGATATTCTTTCATTGGGCGTCGCGTGACGACTGCGACGAGCCGCCAATTCGCCGGTCGCTTCGGGTCATTCCTCCTTCCGAGCGGCTCGCTTAGCTTGGATGTTAGCCTGGGCCCGGGTTGCGCGCCTTTGTCCGTGGCCAGGCCCTGATTGCCGCGGGCAAGCGACCGGCCGCCTTGTCGAACGCGTTGCCAGAGTCTGATAAGGAATTAGTAAAGGGCTCAGGCTGACTCGCTTCGGCTTTTAACCGCAAGGGCTCAAGAGTGGTCGCCGCTATGCATGCGAGAACACGAATAATCGCCGACGGCGCGATCGCAGGGATCCTGGGCGCGGTCGCGGTCGCAATATGGTTTTTGGCCTTCGACACGGCCCGCGGCCACCCCCTGGAGACGCCCGCGCTGCTGGCCTGCACGATTCTCCACGGCGGCACCAGCTCGATGGCGGACCATCTCGTGGGCCTGACGCTCCAATACACCGCCTTGCATTTCCTTGCGTTTGCGGGATTCGGGATCGGGGCGGCGCTGCTGCTAGAAGCAGCGGAGTACGAACCGTCGTTGACGCTGTCGCTGGCAATCTTCCTTGGTGCGTTCGAGGTCTTCTTTGTTGCCGTGGTGATGTTCTTTGGCCCCGAGCTGATGGCCGAGGTGACCTGGTGGAGCATCATCGTCGGCAATCTGCTCGCGACGGTTGCGATGCTGTCGTTTTTCTTGTCGCGCCATCCAAAGCTGGCAAGGAATCTGCTCGGCCAGTGGCTGCGGGTTTTGCGCGAAGGAGTTGTTACTGGCCTTATCGGCGCGGTCACCGTCGCGGCCTGGTTTTTGATCCACGATACGATTCTAGGCCAGCCGTTGCGCACGCCGGCACTACTTGGTTCGGCATTGATCGATGGCGCGCGTGATCCTAATTCCCTGCAGGCGACCTTCGCCTTGGTGGCAACCTACACGGTTTTGCACTTTTCGGCGTTCATCGTGTTCGGCCTGGCCGCGGGCGTGCTGATGGCGGCGTCGGAGAAGCAGCCGTTGTTGCTGCTGGGCGTGTTCGTCATCTTTGCCTGCTTCGAAGTCTTCTTCCTCGGCGCGGTGACGCTGATTGATCAATCGCTGCTGGGCGCGCTGGGATGGTGGACGATCGTCGTGGGTAACCTCCTGGCGCTGACTGCGATGCTCGGCTTCCTGCTTACCCAGCATCGCGAGCTGCGGGAAAGATTGCTGCAGGAATGGGCTGGTTTGGAACTAGAGGGCGGCGACTGAGCCGTTCGCCGCGCGAAGAACAAAGCGAGTTTACGAATTCCTCAATTAGACCCGGAGTCAGAGGCCCAACACGTCGCGCATCGTGTAGAGGCCGGGCTTTTGGCTTACGACCCAGCCCGCGGCGCGGAGCGCGCCGCGCGCGAGCCCCTCGCGGCTCTGCGCCCGATGGGTCAGCTCGAGTCGCTCTCCGGGTCCGCCGAATATCACCGTGTGGTCCCCGACCGCGTCGCCGGCTCGAATCGAGAGAACCCCGATCTTGTCGGCGGGTCGAACTCCGGTTATTCCCTCACGACCATAGATCGCGTTCGACGTAAAATCTTTCCTGCGGGCCGCGGCGATCGCGCGTCCGAGCGCGAGGGCGGTGCCGCTGGGGGCGTCAACCTTGGTACGATGGTGAATCTCGACCACTTCCGCATCGAAGTCGGTGAGGATGGCTGCCACTTCGGACACAACTTTCGATAGAACGTTGACGCCGATGCTCATGTTGGGAGCAATCACGGTGCGAGTTCGAAGGGCGATCGCGGCGGCGCGTTTTTCCATTTCAGGGGTAAAACCGGTTGAGCCGATTACGATCGCGGCGCCGTTGCGGGCGGCGATTTCGAGATGCGCCAACGACGCCTCGGCGGTCGTGAAATCCAGCGTGACGGTGTCTGGAGCCGCGATGCTCGCGTAGTCGGTGGAAATCGGGATGCCGTTTGCGCCGCTGCCGGCGACGTCGCCGCTATCGCGCCCGATCGCGGCGACGCCAGCGGCCTCGACCGCCCCGACCAAGGAATGCACGCGGTCCTGCGCTGTCAGATTGATCAGCATTCGGCCCATGCGACCAGCAGCGCCGGCTACAATGATCTTCGCCATACTGCTCGATAAATTCGCCGCGGTAGATCGCCCTCAGGAGGTGGCGCGGTATGGGCCCTAGCTCGCGGTGGTCTCAGAAGCAGCGGCTTCCGAAGCGGCGGGCGCGGCCGCTTCAGCGCCCTTACGGTGCGCGGCTCGGTAGTGCGCTTCGCATTGGCTGCCGAGAAAGCGCGGCTTGTGGCACTTTTCCTCGGTGCAGGTCTTGTAGCGCGGCTTAGGCAGTTCGCCCGCCTTCCACAATCGGTAATGCTTGCGGCAATATCCTCGCGCGACTACCTCGTGGCTGCATTCCTTGGCTTTGCAATTTTGCGTTTCCGCCATGGTTCCTTTACTCGAATTCTCAGCTTGAAATTGGACGAAGAGAGTCCCTTCATGATTCCAGCAAACCCGCCCGATGCCAAGCCCGTGACGCTCGTACAAAAGCACGGCGCGGGTTCTTTCGGTGCTCGCAAGAAACCGGGCAAGTTTGAGGCTGAGCGATGCGCAAGCACCAGACTCAGCCTCGTGACGCGCTGAGGTAAGGGGGGCTAACCTCACGAGTCACTACCGAGTTACGTTGCCGGCAGTCGGTGGTTTCAGACCATGAGTTAGCTTAGAATTCCGCCTTAAGTTCGCGCGTCATTAGTTCGGTTACCATCTGCCGAGGGTCCTCGCCCCCATAAAGCACTCTATAGACGGCGGAAATAATCGGAACGTCCACTTGATGCCGTTCAGCCAGCATCGAGAGCGTTTTAGTGTTGCTGAGGCCTTCGGCGATGGGTCTGCCGACGGTCTTCTCGTCCTCGACGATCTTGTGCGCTTCCTCGCCCCGACCGATACGCAGTCCCACCGCGCGGTTTCGGGATAGATCGCCGGTACAGGTCAGAACGAGATCTCCCAGTCCAGCCAGGCCCGCGATGGTTTCACGCCGTGCATGGAGCGCAGAGCCGAGGCGCCCGATCTCGGTCAAGCCGCGAGTTATCAACGCCGCGCGCGCGCCCGATCCGAGATCCAGAGCGTCGGCAATTCCCGCCGCAATCGCGATCACGTTTTTGCTCGCGCCGGCGAGCTCGACGCCAATGGTATCGGTGCTTCGATAGAGTCGCAGCGCCGGACCGGAGAGCAACTCCTGAACCGC
>DASXNP010000116.1:0-3379 GCA_036494985.1 Binataceae bacterium (SeqCode) | reverse complement strand
AGGATGAAATCGGCAATCGTATGATCCATGTCGTCCCCGCCGAGATGGGTGTCGCCATTGGTCGCAAGGACTTCGAAGAGCCCTTGCTTGATGTTTAATATGGAAATGTCGAAAGTGCCGCCACCGAGATCGTAAACCGCGACCTTGCCTGCGGCAAGCTTGCCCAATCCGTAGGCGAGCGATGCGGCGGTCGGTTCGTTGACTAGGCGCAGGACCTCGAGGCCAGCCAATCGGCCGGCATCTTTAGTGGCTTGGCGCTGGCCATCATTGAAGTAGGCCGGAACCGTGATCACTACCTTTTCGACTGTTTCGCCCAACTGCTTCTCGGCTCGAGACTTCAATGCGCGGAGGATCTCGGCAGATACTTCGGGAGGGGTGTAAGCGCGGCGGCCGATCTGGAAGCGAACAACCGGGCCAGAGATATCGGCGAAATCGTAGCGGGCGCGATCTTCGGGGGCGAGCTCACCGCCACCAAGGCCCATGAAGCGTTTGACCGAGCGGATAACAGCCCCAGCCTCGCCACCCGAGAGGCCGACCACGCCGGTCGCGTTCGCACCTTCCATCGGATCGCCTAAGTGGGGTTCCAGTGCAATCGCGGGGTCGCCGACACGCACTGTGCCGTCGGGCGTGATCGCAACGACTGAGGGAAGCAGGGCTGTACCGCACACGGGATCTGCAATCACGTGCGGGACATCCTGGTCAACAACGGCGATTAGGCTGTTGGTGGTGCCGAGGTCTATGCCAAAGATGCGTGACACCTCAAACCAACCTACTTCGACTACCTGCTGCGGCGATTAGAGTCTTGGCTAGGCTCGCGCGCCGGTCTGCGTTTCTTCGAGGGCGCGGTCGACATCGCGAATCAACGTGCGCAGATAGGCGATGCGCGAGAGGATCGACTTGAGTTCATCCATAAGCGACTTGCGATCGGTCTCAAGGCTATCCCATTTGCCGAAATTAGCGGCAAGACGTGTGGTAGCGTCGTTTAACACGCTTTGAAGAGTGAGGCGGCGCGAGTCAACTCCGTGGCGAGACTCAAACGAGGGATGCGCGCGCAGCTCTTCAAGCTGGTCCTGTACGTCGAACACTAGCTCGGCGAGATCGTGCGGGACGAGATTGTTGTTATCGGAGAGCTTGTCGCCGTTTAGTTCAAGCCAATAGAGACCCCGGCCTACGGGATCGCGTAGTGTGCGGTATGCTCGGGTCAGCAGCGAGGTGGCGCGCAGCGACGAATCGCGCAGCCGGGCCGATTTGGTGGCGAACCGATCGGGATGAACCTTGCGGCTGAGGTCGTGGTAGGCGGTTTCAAGGTAGTCGGGGTCGATGGTCAGATTGCGCTGGATTCCCAGCGCCGCGAAACAATCGAGATCAAGCGGCTGCGGCGCGCCGCATTGCGGACAGATTAGTTGTGGCGCAATTTGTGCCGCGCATGACGGGCATTTGATCATCGGTTTGGTGCGCGCTCGCGACGCTTGCGGTCATACAGTGAACGACTCGCCGCAACCGCAAGTGCGTTTGACGTTGGGATTCACCAGCTTGAAGCCTGAAGACATCAGCTCTTCGGCGTAGTCGAGTTGGGTACCATTGAGATAGAGAAAGCTCTTCTTATCGACGATCATCATCGCGCCGTCGCGCTCGAAAATCTTGTCGCGCTCCTTGGCGGTGTCGATTTCCATCCGGTACTGGAGGCCCGAACATCCGCCGCCGACGACTTTGACCCGCAATCCGGAGTTCGGCTTTTCGGCCGTCAGCTGCCGGATCTTGCTGGCTGCGTTTTCGGAAAGAGAGATGGTCGCCATAGTTCGGAATTACTTTTGCGCCGCCTTGTCAGCTCCGGGCGCGACGGAGTCGTGACCCTTGCGGGTTTTCCAATCCGCAATCGCGGCCTTGATCGCGTCCTCGGCCAGCACCGAGCAATGAATTTTGACCGGCGGAAGATGCAGCTCCTGGACGATCGTGCTGTTCTTGATCGCCATTGCCTCTTCAACGCGCTTGCCCTTGACTAATTCGGTAACGTAGCTCGAACTTGCGATTGCTGAACCGCATCCGAAGGTCTTGAATCGAGCATCCTCGATGACGCCGTCGTCGCCGATCTTCAGTTGCAGCTTCATCACGTCGCCGCATTCGGGCGCGCCGACGACACCCGTACCAACGTTCGGATCGTCTTTGGCAAACGAGCCAACGTTGCGAGGATGATTGTAATGGTCGAGAACCTTATCTGAATAAGCCATGACGCTTGCCCTACCCTGTTATAATTTAATCACTGGTTGCGCGCTAGTCAGTCGGTTTTCCATTGGACCGACTTGAGGTCGATGCCTTCCTTAGCCATTTCATAGAGCGGTGACATCTCGCGCAATCGATTGACTTCCCGAATAACCTTGGCGCTTACGTAGTCCACTTCCTCCTCGGTGTTGAAGCGTCCGAGGCCGAAACGGATCGAGCTGTGGGCGAGATCGTCGCTGACTCCCAGCGCGCGGATAACGTAGGAGGGTTCGAGTGTCGCCGACGTACATGCCGAGCCGGAGCTGACCGCGATGTCGTTGAGGCCCATCAGCAGGGATTCGCCCTCGACATAGGCGAAACTGAGGTTGAGATTGCCGGGAAGGCGTTGGGTGGGATGACCGTTGAGGTAGACTTCATCGAGGCGCTCGAAAATTCCAGCCTGCAGCTTCTTGCGAAGATCGAGCAAGCGGCGCGCTTCATCGGGCATCGCCTGGCCGCACAGCTCGCAGGCGGCGCCGAGTCCAACGATGCCGGTAACGTTGAGCGTGCCGGACCGCATCCCGCGCTCATGACCGCCGCCGTCAATGATCGGGGTTAAGCGGATGCGCGGCCCCTTGGCCCGCGCATACAGAGCGCCGACGCCCTTGGGGCCGTAGATCTTGTGTGCGCTGATTGACATTAGATCGATGCCGCACTCCTCGACGTTGACGGGGACTTTGCCGACCGCTTGAACGGCATCACAATGGAAGATGATGCCCTTTTCTTTGGCGATTTTGCCGATTTCGCGGACGGGATGGATCGTACCGATCTCGTTGTTGGCAAACATGATCGTGATGAGAACGGTCTTGTCGGTGATCGCGGCGCGCACTTCGTCGGGGCTAATCATCCCGTACTTGTCTACCGGCAGATAAGTGACGGTCGCCTTGCCCAAGCGCTCCAGCGCCTTGCAGCTGTCGAGCGTAGCCTTGTGTTCGCTTACGCAGGTGATGATGTGGTTGCCCTTGTCCTTGTAGAATTCGATGACGCCCTTGATTGCGAGGTTGCTGGATTCGGTCGCGCCGCTGGTGAAGATGATCTCCTTGCCTTTGGCTCCGATCAGATTGGCGATCTGGTCGCGAGCCTTCTCGACCCCCTCCTCAGCCTGCCAGCCGAAGGAATG
>DASXNP010000115.1:0-2650 GCA_036494985.1 Binataceae bacterium (SeqCode) | reverse complement strand
CCAGTCATTCCATGCTCGGCGGTCGACGGCGAAGGCGTTGAGACCCTGCGTCGCGCGATCGCGGACCTTAGCGAAGCTCACGGCCGTCTGCGAGTCGGAGTTAAATGAGCGCACCAGCCGTCAGTGTGATCATTCCGACTTTCAACCGCCGCGCGATGGTTCGTCAGGCCATCGCGTCGGTGACGGCGCAGACTGAAAGAAACTTCGAACTGATCGTGGTAGATGATGGTTCGAGCGACGGCAGCTCGGAACTGCTGGAGGCGCTCGCCGATGGTTGCGCGCCGAAGCGAAGTTGTCTTCGCTTCGAGCGGATCGAAAACCGCGGCCCGGCGGGCGCTCGCAATCACGGGCTGGCGAAGGCGCGGGGCCACTACACGGCTTTTCTGGATTCAGACGACTTGTGGAAGGAGGACAAGCTAGCGCGCCAACTTAAGCTCATGGTTTCGCGCGAATGCGCCATCTCGCAAACCCAGGAGATTTGGATCCGAGACGGAAGACGCGTCAATCCAGGTTTGCGGCACCGCAAGCTCAGCGGCGATATTTTTGCAGAATCGCTACGCACGTGTTTGATCAGTCCCTCGGCCGCGATGATTGAAACCCGGGTGCTTCGCGAAGCGGGGGGATTCGATGAGCGTATGCGGGCGTGCGAGGACTATGATCTATGGCTCAGATTGCTCCGCGACAACCAAGCGGATCTGCTCGACGACGCGCTCGTAATACGGCGCGCCGGGCATCCCGACCAACTGTCCACGACGACGCCCGCCTTGGATCGCTACCGGATTCTGGCTTTGACGAAGCTGATCGTGAACGGAGGTCTTAGCGCGGAGCGCCGCCTGCGCGGGTTGGCGGTGCTCGCGGAAAAATGCGCCGTGTATGGCTGCGGGTTGCGCCGGCGCAAGCGGGATATTGAGGCAGATCTCTTCGAGGGCATCGCCTCCCAGGCGCTGGCTCGACCGACGGCCGAGTCTTGGCCCGACCAGGGTTTAGTCGAACAGATCGCGAAGGCAATTTCTCTTCAGCACGACACCAATCCGGGCGACGCTGGGCTATGAGCGCGGTTTCGGAGTCAGACCTCAACGCGTCGATCCGCCTCTGGGGCCGTGAGCGGCGCCTTCCCGAAGTACATCTCGGGCGTTGGCTGGCGATGCCGGCGCTCGATCAAAGAGCCATGCTCGAACTCGCCCGTGGGCTGCGGTTGCGAGCCGGTCAGATGATCGTGATTCTCGATCTGATGGCCGATCTGGTCGCAACCAAGGAACAACCAGCGCGGGTACTGCTGGAAAACGCCGGACCCCGACGCGCCGTCGAGGCGAAGGGCTCGTCGCCTGCGCGAGGGGCCGCGCTGATCGCCGCGCTGCGCGCTTTGCGCTATCCGGGATTGACCGAAACCGCCGAGCGTATCGCAGCTGAGATTCGCGCCCTCAAGCTGGGGGCGCAACTGACGGTAACCGCACCCAAGAATCTGGCTTCGGACGAGATTACGATTCTCATCAAAGTGAATCGAAGAGAGCAGATCGACGCTGCAATCACGGCTCTGATGCAAAAGAAGTCAGCCCTAGTTCGAATACTCGCGATCCTTCATGGCGAAGATTAAAGTAGCGGCCTGAGTGGATTTCCGCATCGACAGCCTGACGATTGAAGACCAGTGCCGCCACACGGCGCTTGCGACGCGAGTCCTAAAGCACCTCGGGGACAAGGTGCCGGTCCGCTACGTCGCCGATGGCCGCGAAGCAGCACGTCTGGGCGAGGGCCAACGTCCGTTCGAAACTGGCAAATCACAGCTGACGATCATGCAGCGGCGCCAGCCCTTCCTGATGGCTTGTCCGGCGGGATCCGCCGAGTTTGCATGCTGCGGCTACCTGGTGATGACGCTGGCATCAAACTGCCCGATGGATTGCAGCTACTGTTTCCTGCAGGAGTTCCTCGCGGACAACCCGGCGCTTCAGATCTACGCCAACTACGCCGACGGGCTCGACGAAGTTGAGCGGCTGCGGGCCAAGGCTCCGACTCGAAGGTTGCGGATTGGGACCGGCGAACTGGCGGATTCGCTGGCATTCGATTCAATCACCGAAATCAGCTCCGATCTGATCGGGTATTTCGCCCGCCAGACCACCCTGACGCTGGAACTCAAGACCAAGACCGACGAGATCGCCAACTTGATCGAACTCGACCCCAAGGGCCGGACGCTCGTCTCATGGACCCTTTCACCCCCGGCGGTATTTCGAGCTTGCGAACACGGCACCGCCCCGCCGCATTTGCGGCTCGGCGCAGCGCGCCGGGTGCTCGATTGCGGATACCAGGTGGCGTTCCATTTCGACCCCTTGATCGACTACCAAGGCGCGGAGCGCGATTATCTGGAACTGATTGATGAACTGTTCGACACGATCGATCCAAAACGCATCTCATTCATAAGCATCGGCGGACTGCGCATGTCCCCGCGGCTCAGTTCGATCGCGAGACGGCGATTTCCGGAAGATCGGATGTTGGCCGGAAGTGAGACGGTGCTCGCGCCGGATGGGCGTCTTCGGACTTTTACGCCGCGGCGTCTGCGGCTTTACCGAGCGGTGTCGAATGCGATCAAGCGCAGCGCTCCGGAGCTCGCGAGTTATCTTTGCATGGAGACGGCAAGCGTCAGCCGTCAGGTTTTCGG
>DASXNP010000114.1:0-2859 GCA_036494985.1 Binataceae bacterium (SeqCode) | reverse complement strand
TGTAGAGAGCCCAGTTCGAAGTCAGGAACCCACCATCCTTGTTGCTGTCGGAATAGCCCAGCATCACTTCCTGAAAATCTCCGCGCGCCTTGACGAGTGCGCGATACACCGGAAGCTCAAACAGTCGGTCCATGACGTCCGGGCAGTGAGCAAGATCATCGATTGTCTCAAACAGCGGGATGATATTGAGGTCCAGCGCGCCTTCGTTGGGTCGGAGAAGGCCGGCCTCCTTCAATAGAACTGCAATTTCCAACAGATCGGAGACGCCTTCAGTCATCGAGACGATGCAATTGCGGATGGCGTCATCTCCGAACCGGAGGCGCGCATCTGCGGCCGTGCGCAGAACCGCCAGCTCCGACGCGGTTTCGTCGGAATAAGTCACGAACGGAGAAGCGAGCAGGCGCGAAGTTGCAAGCTCTTTGCCGAGAAGGGCGATCCGCTCCTCCTCGGGCAACTCGCGATAGCTGCTGTGCGTGCCGGAGGTGGCGAGCAGCTCGGCAACCGTGCGCTCGTGCACGGTGGAATTCTGCCGCAGGTCAACGGTCGCCAAATGGAAACCGAAACAGTCGACCGCGCGGCGCAGATGACCCAGGCGACCGCGTGCCAGAACCGCGGATCCATTGTTGACCAATGATTGGTGAATGATGTCGAGATCCGCCTTGAACTCACCCGCGTCCTGATAACGCTGGGCTTCTCCAGGCGCATGTCGAGGGTCCTCGAACTCACCGAACAATGCACGCGCGGTCGCTCCCAGTCGCGCATATATGCCCGCAATGGCGCGGCGATAGGGTTCGCGTTCTCGCGCCGGTCCGTGATCGGGTGACGTGACGGCGAGGTGGCCCAACTGTGGAGAGACTTGCACAAGACGTTCGTCGAGCGAGAGCTCGCCCCCGAGCGCGTGCACCTCGTCGAGGAAGAAGCGCAAGACTTCTTGGCTTTGCATCAGAAAGGCTTGCTGCAGCGTGTCTGCGGTCACAAACGGGTTGCCGTCGCGATCGCCGCCGATCCAGCTGCCCATGCGGAAAAATGACGGCAACGTGGCGCTTGCATCCGGTATCGCCGTTTCGATGAGGCGTTCGATCTCGTCGTAGAGCCGTGGCAATTCACGCAAGAACGTATAGTCATAATAGGAAATTCCATTCGCGATCTCATCGACAAGCGTCAATTTGGTGATACGCAGAAGGCTAGTCTGCCAGAGGATCAGGATGGCACGGCGCAACGCGTCGATCGTGTCCATCCGCTCGGGCGGCGTGAGGTCCGGGCGATCGCGCTCCGTCAGCAGGTGTGCGATCTCCATTTCGCGATCAATGGTACTCTTGCGACGAACCTCGGTCGGATGCGCGGTCAGCACCGGACTGACCAGTGCGCGGTCAAAAAACGCACGCAACGTAGATCCAGAAACCCCATTCTGGATGGCATGATCGATCGCGTAGGCGATCGTGCCTTCGCGGGCTTGCGACCCTTCGCGCGCATGGGCGCGGTTGCGGCGGATGTGATGCTGGTCCTCGGCGATATTGGCGAGATGCGAGAAATGACTGAAAGCACGAATAACCTGATCGGTCGCGGCGGCGGAGAGCCCGTCCAGAATGGACTGAAGCTCGCGCCGGGCGACTTCATCAGCGTCACGATGAAACCGCACGGAGGTGCGGCGAATGTGTTCGATCAGATCGAATACGGATTGGCCTTCCTGCTCGCGCACCGTATCACCGAGCATGCCGCCCAGGAGCCGAATGTCATCGCGTAGCGGAACGTCCTTATCGACGTCCCGGCTCAGATGACCGGTGTCGATCAGGCGGTCAGCAGAAGTGACAGGTTCGATCGTCACGCGGCGGACTTTCTACAGGTTGGCAAGGACAGCTTAGCTCAGCCACCAGGCGCCAAATGCCAGCGATAGGAGCGTGAGCGGGATACCAACGCGGCAATAGGCAGCGAATGATAACTCGATCCCGGCAGCGCGTGCACGCTCCGCCACGATGAGATTTGCCACCGAGCCGATCAAAGTTAGATTACCGGCCAGGGTGGAGCTCATGGCGACCACAAGCCAGGCCCGATTGGCGTCGGGGAGGTTCTGCACGAATGGCTTGAGCGCCAAGACCGCGGGGACATTGCTGATGATATTGGAGAGCGCCGCGGTCACTGCGGTCAGGATCCATACGTCGCCCAGCCGCAAGCCATTGACGGCCGCGATCGCCTGCGGGGTCAGCAGGACCTTCTCGGCCCCGGCGACCACCACGAACAGGCCCGCAAACATCAGCAGCAGCGAGCCGTCGATCTCGCGGTAGACCTTGCGGGCTTTGATTGCCCGCGTAATGAGCAGAAGCGCGCCGCCGAGCAACGCTGCTTGCGCGACCGGCATACCGACAAAGAACAAGCCGATCACCGCCAGCGTGACCACCACGGCCTTGAGCATTTGCGCCCCATGAACGCGGACCGACACGGCCTTGGGCGTAAAGCGCACCGCGCGCGGGAATTGGTCGCGGTTCAACAACGCGATCAGCACGATCGTGAGCAGGATTCCAACAGCCGCCACCGGGGCCAGCGCCCCCAGAAAGGTGCCGTAGGGGATATGCGAGATCGCGCCGATGATCATGTTCTGCGGATTGCCGGTGATTGTCGCCGTGCTGCTGACATTCGAGGCCATCGCCACCGCCAGGAGATAGGGTATCGGACTGCGTTCAAGCCCGCGCGACACCTCAATCACCAGCGGCGCCATGATCAGACACATGGCGTCATTGACCAGGAAAGCCGAAAGCACGCCGGTCGGCGCGGCGAAAACCACGAGCAGGATCAGTGGCGAATGCGCATACGCCAGGGCCCAGCCGGTGACCAGCCTGAAGAAGCCCGACAGCTTGAGGTGCG
>DASXNP010000113.1:0-2122 GCA_036494985.1 Binataceae bacterium (SeqCode) | reverse complement strand
TGGGGCGCGGCGCAGATGATGCAGGGCGGGCTTACCGAGGGGATTGCCTTCATCAAGAGAGCAATCGTCCGGCGCGAACAGGAAGGGTATCGCGCGGCGGCCGATTGGTACCGCTTGATCCTTTGCTACGTCTATATCGATGTCCTGGAAGGCCGCGAAAAGGCGCCTTTGCAGGTCATCCTGCGTAACCTTTTCTGCCTGGTGAAGCTGAAATTGACCGGATTGCGCGAGATCGATCACTTGATGGATGTTGTGCGCGCTAACCCTCTATTCGACCCTGAGGGGTTTCACCACGCAAAGATCAACATGGTTCTCGGCCTGCGCTGGATGCTCGCCCGGCGCGCCGACCGGGCGAGGCCATATCTAAACGAAGCCAGACGACTGGCCCTTCCATTTGGACCGACGCCGATCTCAAAGAGAATCGACGCGGCGATTGCGCGGCTCGGCGGCTGAACGAAGTACCGCCCTGTCGGCTCTTGGCCGATTTTGTAGCAGAAGTCGGTTGAGAGAGACTTCAAAGCGTGATTCCGTTTTGTTGACGCGAATCGCGGCGAGGTCGATCCATGATGGGCCATCTGAAGAGTGAGCAAGGTCAACTGTTCTACGAGTTTCGTCTTGGCGAGGCGATCCCGGAAGATCATTTGGTGCGCAAGATCGACGCTGCTCTCGATCTGTCCTGGCTTCGCAGCGAACTTGCACCTCATTATTCGTCTATGGGTCGTCCGTCGATTGATCCGGAGTTAATGATCCGGATGCTTGTCGTGGGATATGTCTTTGCGATCCGCTCTGAGCGGCTGATCTGCCGTGAAGTACAGGTAAACCTCGCCTATCGTTGGTTCTGCAAGCTCGGCATCGAGGATGCTATCCCGGATCATTCGGCATTTTCGCGCGCCCGCAACGAGCGCTTTCGCGAGGGGGAGGTTTTTCGCCGCGTGTTCGAGCGTGTCGTTGAGACATGTATCGCGTCGGGTCTGGTTGGTGGCGAAGGCTTTGCCGTCGATGCGAGCCTGATCCAAGCCGACGCCAATAAGCAACGCTCGATCGCAGGCCAGGATTGGCGCAGGGATCGCGATCCACAGAGGTCCAGCCGCGCGGTGAAGGAGTATCTGGCGACTCTGGATGATACGGCCTGGGGCGCAGCTACCGACGTGGTCCCGAAGTTCGTCTCACCATCCGATCCCGCAGCTCAGTGGACTGGAGCTCACAAGGGGCCGGCGTTCTTCGCTTACTCCGACAATTATCTCATCGACGTGAAGTTCGGCGTCATCGTTGACGTTGAGGCGTCCCGCGCCATTCGTCAGGCCGAGGTCGGCGCAGCGAAGACCATGATCGAGCGAACCGAGGAGCGCTTCGGTCTCAAGCCGGAGCGGCTTGCGGCCGATACCGCTTACGGGGCGGCTCCGATGCTGAACTCGCTGGTCGAGGAGAAGGGTATCGCGCCACATATTCCGGTGAACGACAAGTCGCAGCGAGACGATGGCACCTTCTCGCGCAGCGACTTTCAATATGACTCGACAAGCGACCTCTACCACTGCCCGGGCGGAAAGCAGCTCAGAACGAGTGGCACAGTGCACAATGACAAGACGCTTCTGTATCGTGCCAGCAGGCGCGACTGCGGTATATGCCCACTCAAACCGCAGTGCTGCCCAAAGGAACCATCACGCAAGATCCCACGCGATATCCATGAGCGCGCCCGCGACGTCGCCCGGTCTTTCGTTGGCACGGAGGGTTTCGAACAGTCGCGACGTGAGCGCAAGAAGATCGAGATGCGGTTTGCACATCTCAAGCGCATCCTGAGGCTCGACCGGCTTCGACTGCGCGGCCCCCGAGGTGCCCAGGATGAGTTTGTTCTTGCCGCCATCGCTCAGAACCTGCGGCGGCTCGCCATGTTGGTCACCGGACCGCCACCCGCTCAGGTCCTGTGCATTGCGTAGCGAGGAAGTTGCGTTAAGAGCGTCAGAGCCAGCGGGTCAATGCCGCCGCTCCCAACGGAATGGCTCAAGGCGTAACCGACAGCAGGCGACTTCTGCAACAAAATCGGCCACATGCAGACATGCTGACTCTCATTACAATCTTCCGCCGATCGCAGGCTGGCGCCGCGGCAGTCGCACCGCGAACTCCG
>DASXNP010000112.1:0-1618 GCA_036494985.1 Binataceae bacterium (SeqCode) | reverse complement strand
AGATCACCCCCGATGACCTGGCGGGCGGCAGCTTCACGGTGTCTAATCCCGGGCGAGAGGGGAACCTCTTCGGCTTTGCGATCATCAATCAACCTCAGATCGGAATTCTCCGAATGGGCGAGGTGAAGAAACGGCCGGTTGTGATTGAGATTGAGGGCGAAGACGCGATTGCAATTCGCACCATGATGTATCTTACGATGTCCTATGACCATCGCGTAATTGACGGGGTGCTGGGCAATCGCTTTCTGTATCGCGTCGCACGGCTGCTCGAAGCGGCCGAGTTCGAAATCTGATCCCCGAGCGGGTGTAGGAGCCTCACCACGGTGCCGATCAAGAATCGCCCGCTCGGCGGCTCGCTGACAAAATCGCAATTGCAAACCCTGCAGAAGGGCACGATGGCTTACACCTATCGGGGCGTGGAGACCCAGAAGAACCCGTTCGACTGGGCGCTCTATCCGATGCTGCTATGGAGCGAGAAACCCGCGACCATTATCGAGATCGGATCGAAGAACGGCGGCAGCGCGCTCTGGATGGCGGATCTGATGCGCGCGTTCGGAGTGGCGACCCAAATCCATTCGGTCGACGTCAACCCGGTTGGCATTGGCGACATTCCCGGTGTGACTTTTCATCGCGGGAATGCTCGCGAGCTCGGCGAAGTCTTCGGTAAATCATTTTTTCGGGGGCTGGCGCGTCCGCTGCTCGTGATCGAAGACTCCGATCACACTGTCAAAACGACCCGCGCGGTGCTCGATTTCTTCGATCTATGGCTGCGCGCCGGCGAGTACGTCGTCGTTGAAGATGGAATCATAACCGACATGGGGGATGCGGATGTGTACCAGGGAGGTCCATTGGCGGCGATCGAGCAATTTCTGGAACAGCGCGGTGCCGACTACGAGGTCGATGAGAAGTACTGCGATTGGTTCGGCCCGAATCTGACCTGGAACGTGAACGGGTTTTTAAAGCGCATTCGCTGACGTCCTGCGGGGTGGTGGCACGCCCCTGATCAGCTTTTTCGGGCCCACTCGGTCCGATCGAATGCGACTTGCCTTCTTATTTCCGGGCGCCCGAGGACATCGCTGCGTACCCTATCGTTGACTACTAATGGCGTGATGGCTACGGCGCGCATCGATAGCGGCGCGACCTCTTTTGACCGCCTTCAACGCGTAGCCAATTTTGCCGTCGCAAGAGCCCTGGAAGGCTGCGTCTAGTCGTGGCAAATGCCGATTCACCCGGGATCGGGCGTTAGCCTCGGCAAGCGCCCGCCAAGCTGCATACCGCGACGCCTCTGCGGCCCTCGCGTAGATCATTTCGGTCGTACCCGTTGGTGAGATAGCCGAAGGAAATCCCGCTCGCCGGATCAGCCCATCCAATTTGCCCGCCGAATCCCGGATGACCGAACGCTTCCGGCGAGTTGGTCCGGCCAAACCCGCGCAGATTCGCTTTGCCGTCACCGCCCGCGATCACGATTCCGAGCGCCCGATTCGCGGTTATGCCACGCGCAGGATCGATCAGATTGCCGCTGCGAATTCGCCGCGCCTCTCGCAGCATCTCCGATTGCCAGATGGGGGTGCCGTCGTGCGCCTTACCGTCGTTGAGCAGCGCCTGGTAGAAGAGCGCT
>DASXNP010000111.1:0-2024 GCA_036494985.1 Binataceae bacterium (SeqCode) | reverse complement strand
CACTCCACGCTATGCATGCCTTTATGAAGCCGCGGCCGCGTCGGCGTCGAATCCGCTGCCGCTGCTCGTATGGTTGCATCCCTCGTCGGTGACCGCCGACTCGATTACCTCGACCAATATCCTGTCGTTCCAGAACGACTTCAGCCTCGCCGCCGGCACCACGGGCTTTGTGGTACTGACTCCCGAGGGTCGCAGTACGACGCATTTCTATCCGGCCCCCGACAATTCGGGCCCCGGATGGGACAACTGGTATCGACAATTTTCTCCAGGCGTCGAGAAGGTCGGCGGCCAGAGTTTTCCTGAAAATGTCGATGCCGCGACGATCGATCACTTCATCAGCGTGGTACAGGCGACTGGAACCGTGCTCAGCAAAAAGACCTTCGTCTCAGGATGGTCCAACGGATCCGCGATGTCGTACCTTTACGCGCTCAATCGCCCGAACGTGAACTCGATCGCAGTGTATTCGGCGCCCGATCCGTTTCAGGCCTTCAACGATCCGTGCCCGCAGACTCCGGTGGAGGATCATCCCGCGAGCAACGCAGAGATTCTCGTGCCGAATCCCAAAATCCAAAGTTACCAAGTCCACAATTCTTGCGACATCGCTGGTATTTGCCCCAACAGCGAGATGATCATCAGCCAGGTGGCGACTCTTGGCGGGAATCCGGATGTCGACGTGATAATCAACTCGCTCAAGCAGCAGGTCGGTTTCTGCGATCCGTTGTGCGGCACAGACCCCAACGGCACCAGCTCCAGCTTGCCCGGCGTCTCGGTCGGCACGCTGAATCACTTCCAATGGCCGCTTACCTGGACGGAGCCGATGCTGGACTTCCTTGCCACTCATCCGTAGGGATTCATAGATGCCGGCGGCCCCGCTCGCGCGGGCCGCACGGCCTTCTTTCCAAGGCGGCTGGAGGCGTAGGCAAGGCGGCTGGAGAAACGTAGGCAGCGATCGGGGGCGGAGCCGCGTACTTGCGAGCGCGGGCAGCCGGTAGTAACGTCGAATTCGAAGCGGGCCCGCCGATTTTTCGTGCGTACGGCCGCTTCAAGTGTTTTTGGGGTCGCGATATCGCGATATGCATCGGAGAGAAATTTAGAGCGGGCTCGATGCGCTGTATCTATTGCCATGAGCGCGCCGGGTTCTTGCGCAAAGTCTGTACGCCGTGCGCCAAGGTCGTCGCTATCGTGGACCGCGCCGGCGGCGAAGTGGGACTCGCGGGCCTGGTCGATATCTTTATCGAAGAGGGACTGGCGCGCGAGCAGGTCGATGTGGTGCTCGACGCGCAAATCGGGACCGAGCCGACTATTCGCGATCGGCTGACCTCGAATCTCGCCAATGTGCTGATGCGAAACCTGGGGATGCCGGGCCGGCAATCGCCGGAAGACGTTAAGCGGGTGCGGACTGCGATGCACGCGGGTGGCGGCGCGGGCACCTGGGTTGGCGGCGAGGAGCCCCCGGAGCATCACTGAAGATGGAGAGAGATCGCAGCGATTTTGCAGTGATGAACCGGATGATCGATCATATCCGGTTGCTGATTGCGGTCGATGACGAAGCGATTCCGGTCAAGAAGAAACTCGAAGCCCAGGCAATCCTGAAAGACTTTCAGTACCTGCTCGCCCAGCCCGCTGAAAACCAGGAGCGCGGCCGGATCAAGGGCTACTACGAAATTCTATGCCGCGAGCTTGGCGATGAAGCCGACGTCGCGGCGCTGCTGAGCTCGCTCAAAAATTACATTCCATATTTATAGGTCAAGCGAAAAATAATTTTCGGAGAGATCAATGAGTTTACGGCAGATCGGCGTGATTGGGGCGGGACAGATGGGTGCGGGGATCGCGCAGGTCGCGGCGCAGGCCGAGATAGCGGTCTTGATGCATGACGTGGCGCCGGAGTTGTGCAAGCGCGGAGTCGATTCGATCGCGCGCAATCTGGATCGGATGATCGAGCGCGGACGTTTCAAACCCGAGGATCGCGATCGGGTGATGCGCCGGATCGAGACGACCACCAACCTCGAGGATCTCGCGAAGGT
>DASXNP010000110.1:0-8712 GCA_036494985.1 Binataceae bacterium (SeqCode) | reverse complement strand
CACGCAGCTCGGCGCGAATGGTACAAATCTAACCTGCGCTGCGAAAAGTCTCGATGCGAATACTCTGGATCTGCGGCTCAAGAATCGTTGGCGGCGCCGAGCGCGCCACCCTTCAGGTAGCCGCGCTCCTCCAGGCGCGCGGCCATCTTTTCGATGCGCTGATACCGCCGGTAAGCGCGCTCGACCCCCTACTCGATCGGGCGGGAATAGCCTTCAAGCGCGACTATATCGGCGGCTCGCTGAATTTGCGGGCCCCCTTGGCAATCAAGCGAGCGCTAAAGAAGGCTGCGCCCGATTTGGCGCTGGTCACGACCTCCGACGAATGGGTATGGGCGAGCTTGGCAAAAGACTCGCGCGGGCAGACACGATTCGCTTTCGTTCGTCACATGGCGCTAACGCTTCCGCGTAGCGTGCGGTGGCTGGCGGGGCGCAACGCCGACGCGATCGTTGCGGTGAGCAACGCCGTCAGCGACAGCCTCTTGGTCGACGCTTTGATCCCTCGCAACCTGGTACATGTGATCCACAATCCGGTCCGCTTCACGCCGCGCGCAAATCCGCCGACCGCGCAGGAGCGCGCCGAGGCACGGGCAACCCTTGGGCTCGACTCACACGGCCCCTGGCTCGGCTTCTTCGGCGGGTTGGGCGAGCGCAAGGGGATTGAGGATGTAGTGAAATCGGCGGCTTTGATCAAAGGCGACCATCCGAACCTGCGCCTGTTCGCATGCGGGCGCGCTTTGGAATCGGAAAAGCAGTCGATCGGCGGCTGGTCGCGCCAACTTGGCGGCGGATTTGCGTATCTTGGCGACATCGATTCAGTAGAGCTGGCTATGGCGGCAGCGGATGTCGTGGTAGTGGCGACGCACAGCTCGTTGAGGGAAGCGTTTCCGCTAACCCCGCTCGAAGCGTTGGCCTGCGGGACCCCGGTGGTGGCCTACGATACCGGTGGCATCCCCGAAGTGATCGGGTCCAATGGCGAGACCGGGCTGCTGGTGGACCGCGATGATCCGTCGCAACTCGCCGCTGGAATCGACCAGCTCCTTTCGGACCAAGTCCTCGCCAATCGCATCGCACGCAGCGGTCTGCGTCGTGCGCGCGAGCTTTTTTCGCCTGAACTCGCGGCCGAGCGCTACGAGCGGCTCTTCTGCGAGCTTATCCGATGAACGCCATCGCACTGGTTGAAGCGACCGGTCATGTCTGCTGCCGCTACCGAATCCGCGCTTTCGAACCGGCCTTCCGCGCGCAGGGGGGCTCGCTTCAAATCCAGGCCATGCGGCACGGGGCGATTGCAAGGGTTCGGCAGTTCCTTAGGCTAAAGACCTTCGATGCGGTGATTGTTCAGCGGCGCCTCCTGCCCGGCTGGCAAATCGACGTTCTCCGGCGCTTCTCGCGGCGGCTGATCTTCGATTTCGATGACGCGGTTTACCATCGCGATTCATACCATCGGCGCGGACTCGTATCTCGCAGCCGCGCGCACCGATTCGCCAAGGTAGTGCGCGCCGCCGATTCGGTAATCGCCGGCAATGACTTCCTGGCGCGGGGCGCGATTCGCGCCGGCGCTCGATCCTCGAGCGTGCGGGTGATTCCAACCTGTATCGACTATCTCCATTACGTGCGACCGGATCACGAGGGTATCCGGGACGGTCTCGAGTTGGTTTGGGTGGGTTCGTCGAGCACCCTTCAAGGACTCCAACGTTCGAGTCAGCTGTGGCGCAGGCTGGCTGTCGCGATACCCAATCTGCGGATGCGGCAGATAAGCGATCGATTCTACGACCTCGATCCGATGGCGGTGATTAAGGTCAATTGGTCCGAAGCCACCGAAGCGGCCGAGATTATGAAAGGCGACATCGGCGTCAGTTGGGTTCCGGACGACGAATGGAGCCGAGGGAAATGCGGCCTCAAGGTCTTGCAGTATCAGGCCGGGTCGATTCCCGTCATCGCAAATTCGGTCGGAGTGCATCCGGTCATGATCGAGGATGGGGTATCGGGGTTTCTTGCCGACAGTGAACAGCAGTGGATCGAAGCGACGCGGGCGCTCTCCGATCCTGGGCGTCGCAAAGAGATGGGGCTGGCCGGGCGCGCGAACGTGGAGGCAAACTACTCGATCGCGCGATGGGCGCCGGAATTTATTCGCGCGCTGACCGGCTCCTGAAATGCGGCGTACTATGAAGCCGCGCGAGCGCGGCTGCCGGACGCTGAGACGGGGGCGATCTGTTCCGCAAATAGCCGACTAAACGGCGGGCAGGTCTCGATTAGGTCGGTCACGCTTCCATCGCCTACCACGCTGCCCGCATCCAGCACGATGACGCGTGGGAAGCGACTGATGGTGGACAAGCGGTGCGCCATCGTAAGCACCGTTCGGCGCGCCATCCAGGCCGCGAGTTGATTGAAAATCAGGCTCTCGGTGTCGCTGTCGAGCGCGCTGGTGGCTTCGTCGAGGATCAAGATCGCGGGGTCTCTGACGATCATTCTCGCCAGCGCGATGCGCTGTTTCTGTCCGCCAGACAAGTTATGTCCGGCTTCTATCAATACGCCGTTTAAACCACCCGGGATCGAGGCGACTACTGACTCAAGTCCCGCCAGCTCGACGGCGGTTTGAATCGACGACTCGCTGGCGTCCCAGGAGCCGTAGCAGATGTTGTCTCTGAGCGTGCCGGTAAACACGAAGGCTTCCTGTTCGGCCACCGACACGCAGCGCCTTAGATCGGACAGGAGGAGATCGGCAATGGGAATGCCGTCGACCCGGATCGAACCCGTATCCGGGTCGCGCAGGCGCATCGCCAAGGCGGCGATCGTGCTCTTGCCGCCCCCGCTTATCGATACCAAAGCTGCGTTCTCATTCGCGCGCAGGCCGAAAGACAGATCATTGAGCACTGGCTTATCGTGATGATAGCGAAACGATACCCGGTCGAGACTGAACTCGCCGCTTATGGGAGTCGGCAGACGGCGTGAACCCTCGTGCTCGGTCGGCGAAAGATCGATGAGTTCGAACACGCGGGCGCCGGCCGCGAGGCTCTGCTGAAGCAGGCTTTGAACCTCGCTCAGACGGCGCAGCGGCTCAACGGTTTGAACCGCATAGAGCACGAACGCGAGCAGCGCGCCGGAAGTAACCGCTTTGATTGCGACCTGGCTGGTGCCGTACCAGACTACGGCGAGTAAACCCAGCGCGGTGATGAGCCAGACGCTGGTCGAAAGGGTCGCGGCCCAGAGCTCGCTGTGCATCACGCGTCGCCGGTAGCGATCATTCTGGCGTGCGAAACGCTGCTCCTCATGGCTTTCGGCAAGAAAGCCCTTGATTGTGCTGACGCCGTGAAGCTGCTCGCTGAGAGTGGCGCTTAGCTGGCCCACGTCCTTCTGCGCCTGAGCGCTAAGCGCGCGAATTACCTTGCCGATTTGACCGAGCGCCGCGCCGACGAGCGGCACCATGACGATCGTGAGCAGGGCAAGACGCCAGTTGAGGTAGAAGAGCATCGTGATGGCGCCGACCAGAACTATCGTTTCGCCGATCAGCCGGCGCAAAATCTCGCGCACGAAGGTCGAGAGCTGACCGGCATCGTTGAGAAAACGCGACATCAGCTCGCCGCTTGGATAAACGCGCAGCACCCCGATTTGGACTTCCATCACTCGACGCTGGGCGCGGTCGCGCAGTCGCATGAGCATCAATTGGTTGACCGAGTTAAGCAGATAGCGCGAGCAAAACAGACCGGCCATCATGACGATCGCGAGCTCAGCGGCGCGTGTTCCGAGCTGGGCCATCGCGAGTCGGTCGCCGGTAAGCAGGGGACCGTCGGTCCATTTCTTGGCAATCCAGGTCAGGTAGAGTTGGCCACCACCCAGGCAAGCCAGACTGATGAAGATCATTACGAGCAGTAGCGGAAACCGCAGACACTCCCGCACCAGGCGCGAGAATGTGCCGCGCGGATCGGGTCTCACGACGTTTTTTATCGATGCTTCCAAGTTAGCCAGTGCTCCCTCCATCGGCCAACGCGATTTTATCCAAGTGTGAGGGCCGGATCAGGCAGGTTTGCGGCCTCTTAAGTGATCGCGCAACGACAAAACGATGCGGCGCCAATGACCAATGGTGTCCCAGAACAGCCGATAAGCCTGCTTGCGTGCGGCGGGATCGAAGGGGCTGCGGACCAGGATTCTCAGTTGCTGCCCGGTCTTGTGGCGGAACTGGTCGAATTGGTCGCTCAACCATTTGCTCTTGCTCCAGACCTCGACCTCAATCTCTGGAACCCCGAGCGCCCGATACGCGCTGAATCTCTTGTGACCGTCAGTGACCAGATAGCGTCCGCGAAACAACACCACGGCGATGGGCGGAAACCGATCACCCGCAATCATCGCGTGGCGGTAATCTTCAATTCTCTGCGACGCGTGCGTAACGTGAATGGGGTCTATGATCTTATCGATCGACAAAACCAGCCGATCGCGTGGAGAGGCTCTTTTCATGCGAAAGCGATGGTACTGTGAATTGCCGTCGCGTGCATCTGTCCAAGCGGATTTGGTCTTTGGCGCCGCGCGGCCGGGGTGGGGTAAATTCTACTCCGAATAAGCCTCGCAACGGTCCGCCACTGCTTATGCTGACGGACCAGCGTACGGCGCTCAAGCTTCGCCGCGCGGGATTCATTGTCGCGACCGCGATCGTCGCTGTTCATGTCATCATCATTTTGCATCGGCGCGAAACGCATCCCTCCGACTTCGATATTTCACGCGAGTTCGGGCGCAGATTCGTTGCTGGCGAAGAATTGTATCTTGGCGGTCTCCATTTTCCGTACATGCCGGCGGCGGCGATGTTTTTCGCGCCCCTGGCGATGATCAATCCGACCGCGGGCTTCCTTGTCCGCTATGCAATTGCGCTGGCTTCGCTGTGGCTTGCGCTTAGCCTGCTGAATCGAATGGTGAGCCGCGGCCTTCCGACCGCAAGCGCGCGTGCTTTTGCAATTGGTGCGATCACCCTGATATTGGCGTCACACTACATAGTGCGCGACCTCGACGATGGCGGCCCGCACCTGATTCTTCTGGCTGCGATCGTCACCGGGCTTTGTCTCATGTCCGAACGAAGGGAGTTTGCGGGTGCGGGCCTGATCGGTTTTGCGATTGCTCAAAAGGCCACCTCTGCGCTGTTCATTCCGTTCTTTGGTTGGAAGCGCAACTGGGGATTTGCACTGCTGACCGCCATCGCAACCACCGTCTGGATGGTGCTGCCGGCGGTCAGGATGGGCCCCGCGGGCTGGTGGCACCACCAGCGCGAATGGTTTTGGTCGTCGGCTTCGCTTGCCATGGGGCGGTTTCCCGCTGCCGAGTTCTACTACGGCAGCCGCCGCGTCGAGAATCAGTCGCTGAAGGCCGCGGTCGCCGCCGTCCCCCGCTTCTTGGGTGCCGACTCCACCGCATCAGGCGACAGTCGGCTGATACAGCTCATGTCAGACGTCGCAACCGTCGCGTTGCTGGCACTGTTCTGCGCCAAGACCCGGCGGCGCTACCAGTCGCCCGATGATCCGGCCTTTTTGCTCGAGGGCAGTGCCGTGATGATCATCTCGCTGCTGCTTTCGCCCATTACCTGGGTTCAGCACCTGGTCTTTGCGCTGCCGGCGCTCTATTTGATCGTGTCTGAACAGATCGCCTCGAGGTCCCTTGGCAAGGTGTCGTTGATTGCGATGGGCGCATACGCGGCGCTGGCGCTTTTGCTTACCCGCGACTTGATCGGCAAAGCAAGCTATGATCTGGTCCTGGCCCTGCACGCGCATACGATCGCGCTTCTGATTCTGCTCGGTATTTTGTTGTTTCGCCGACCTACTGCCGCTTTAAACGACGCATGACCGCCGCGAGCGATACCCCGGAAATCAAGAGCTACGCCGCTCAACCGACTACGCCCGCCGAATGGATCGCGTTCGTCGCGATCGCGGCCGGCACCTGCCTTTGGTGTATCGCGGCGGCTCGATCGATTGGCCCGGTTTTTGATGAAACGATCTACCTGCGCGCCGGTCTGGCATTCTGGCGCACCGGTAGCCATCGCGAACTCATGCGCCTTGGTACGATGCCGTTGCCCATCGATCTGCAGATGCTGCCGGTCTATTTGATGCAACGCCGCGGTGGCAGTTTCTATGATCCGACGACTCAGGTTGCGCACTTTCTGCCATGGGCGCGCGCAACCACCCTGATTTTCTGGGTGACACTGCTCTACTACAGCTGGCGAAGCGCGCGATCGATCGCGGGTCCGTGGTCTGGCCTGCTGGCCGCCGCCTTGATGGCGTCGCAGCCGGTTCTACTCGGGCACGCCGGACTAGCCACCACCGACATCGCGGTGACCTCATGCCTGGTCGCGTTAGCCTACCGCTTCCGCGTGGCGCGCGATTGCTTTTGGCGATTGCGAGTTGGAGTGCCGTCGCTCTGGTTCGCGGCGGCGGCCTTGTCCAAGGCGTCGGCGCTCTTCTTCGCGCCGCTTATTCTTTTGGGGATCGAAATTGAACGCCTGTTCGATTCAACTCGCGCGGCGCCCGCCTCCATGACTCGCTCCATCTCGATCTCACGGCTGGGGCGCGAACTCGCTCCATTCTATCGTGATCTCAAACAGATCTCGGCCACTGGAATCGCACTGGTATTCATCTATTGTGGCTGCGACTGGATGCCGGAGCCGTCGTTCGTGGCTTGGGCGCAGCATCTACCCGCGGCTTCACTGCGGGGCCGGATCATGGTTTGGTTAGCCGAGCACCTCAGAGTCTTCTCCAACGCGGGGGAAGCCATCGTCCGTCAGGTCCGTCACAATCTACGCGGAGTGGGTCCGGATTGCACCTACCTGATGGGACAATTGGGGCGTGCCTTTTGGTATTACTATCCGGTCGCGCTGAGCATAAAGCTCAGCCTTGGATTGCTTATTCTTTTTGCGACGATTCTTGTTGTGGCGCCCCGTGCGATGCGCAACTGGCCGATTGCCGCCGCGATTCCGCTATTCATACTTAGTCTCTTGTCCCGATTACAAATCGGAGTTCGGCTGATGTTCCCCTTGGTCGCGTTTGTGATTATCGGTACATCGGTGGCCGCCACGCTCTCGATAAGATGGGCGGCTGCGCACAGGCGAACGGCAAATTTGATACGCGCCGAGGCGATCGCCGCGATCGTGTGGGCGGCGCTTGCCGCGATCGCGGTATGGCCCAATGGCATTTGCTATACGAACGAAGCTTGGGGCGGGACGCCCACTGGCTACCTGTACCTGAGCGATTCAAACTATGACTGGGGACAGGGCCTGCCGGAACTTTCGCGTTGGGTGCATCGCAATGCAGCGGGCCAAATCAACGTGTGGTACTTCGGTCTCGATCCGGTCATCGCGTCGCCGCCTTTCATCCAGCAACGAATCGAGGCCGACGGCGCAAACATTCCAGTGGAATCGCTGCGCGGGCGCTATCTTGCCGTCGGCACGACGATGCTCTACGGGCGGGTCTACTCGCGCTCATCAAGCCAGGCTGCGATCCGTGACTTTCTGCGGCGTTGCCGTCCTTCCAGCCGCACTACTACGTTTCTGATTTACGACTTCAGAGGCGGGATGGGCGCCTGCGAGTGAACGCGCCAATTCCCATCTCTAGCCAGATAACCCGTCTGCATCTTGGCGGATCCCCTCACAAATGGGCGGGAAAACTGGTCTTTGTTGCGGCCCTGCTGATGGCCGCCGTCGGCTCCCGTGGTTACGCTGGGTCATGGAATGACGGAAGCAGGCTCGCCACTGTAGAATCGATCGTTGACCGTCACACTCTCGCCATCGACGACTCGATCTTCGTGCTCGACCAGGCAACGCTTGCTCGCAGGCGACTGCCGTCTCCCTACGATGAGCCCGCTCTGATCGCGACCGGAACGAAAGACAAGCTATTGGTTGACGATCATTTCTATTCGGACAAGCCACAAGTGCCCGTCGTGCTGATGGCGGGAGCCTATTGGCTGCTTAGAGAAGGTGCAGGTTTGGAAGCGGCTGCGAATCCTCGGCAATTTTGCTACCTGATGACATTGCTGTCGGCGGGTCTTGCGTATGCGATTGCGGTTTGGAGTGTCTTCGCGATCTCCCGCGTTGTCGGTCACGCGGACCTTCCCGCCCTAGCTCTGGCCTTGAGTTTCGCGCTGGGTACGGTTGCGCTGCCCTATTCACGCAACGTCAACTCGCACATCATGCTTCTAGCCGTCGCGGGTCTGATCTTTCTCAATCTTGAGACCATCGCTCGGCGCATTTCACCGGTGCGCGGGCGGCCACTCCTGATCGGTTCGCTTGCAGGGTTCGCCTACGCGGTCGATCCGGGGGCTGGAATGGTCCTGGCCTTTTTTGCTTACGTCACCGTCGGGATCGTGGAGCGCAAGGCCACCTCGCTCGCGCTGGGTTTGGTCGCGGCCAGCCCATGGATCGCTGCCCACCATGCGCTAAATTATTCGATCGGCCACACCATCGCGCCCGCCAACACCGTGGTTGCTTATTTGTCGTGGCCCGGATCAGGATTCGACGCTTCGAACATCACGGGGACCTTGCCCAATCGAAGCGCGTGGAGGACCGCCGAATATTCGCTTGCGCTGCTTTTCGGTAAGCGCGGCTTCGTAGGTCACAATCTTGCGCTTTTTCTTGCGATCCCCGCCACTGTAGTCCTGCTGGCAGACCCCAGGAGCCTATCGAAACGCGAAGGGTGGGTGCTTCTTTGCGGCGCCTCCGTGTGCATCGCGACCTGGGTGATGTATTCG
>DASXNP010000109.1:0-2998 GCA_036494985.1 Binataceae bacterium (SeqCode) | reverse complement strand
GATTGTTGCCGGCGTTGCGCGCGTCACGGATCGGAGTGATCGATTCACTGCGCGCGACTTAGCCGAAGGGTCCGCAAACAGCAATGAATCTATTCAAACTGATCGGGCGCAATATCCGCCGAAACCTCAGGCGAACAATCTTGACCACTATCACGATTGCCCTGGCAACCTTCATCTTTACGATACTGATTTCGGTGCCCGCCTCAATGGACCGAATCATCCAGAATGCATCCGGAACCTTGCGACTAGTGGTCAACAATCGCACGGCGCCCTGGTACGACCTGCCGGCGCGCTATTGCAACGAGATCCGCGAGATGCCGGGTTGCGTCGCGTGCGCGTCGATTACCGGATGGCCGGCGACCTATCGCAACCCGCGCGACGTGGTAATGGCGTTTGCCGTCAGCCCCGAACTCGGGCAGGTCTTCCCCGACTACGGCCTATCGCGCAGCGATTTGCTCGCGATGGCGAAGGAGCGGCGAACCGCTCAGGTTGGAACCGTTCTGATGAAGAAAGAGGGCTGGAAAATCGGCGACCAGATCATCCTGCATGGCGCGGATGCCTACCGGAAAATGGACCTGCAGTTCGTGATCATGGGCACGATTCCGTCCAAGCGCTATCCGAACGCATTCATATTTCGGCGCGATTACTTCAACGAATCGCTCAAGGCGCACGGCTATGGCGAGGCAGATATCGCCTGGAACTTGTTCGTGCGGGCTGACAGCGCGGAGCATGTAGGAGCGCTTAGCAAAGAGATCGACGACAACTTCAAGAATTCCGACTACGAGACGCGTACCATGACCGAGAGCGACGCCTTGGCGGGCGGACTGTCCGAGATCGGAAACATCCGCGGCATCGTTTACAGCCTTTGTGCGGTCGTCATCTTGACCGTGATGCTGGTGGCGGCCAACTCGATGGCGATGACGGTGCGCGAGCGGACCTCGGAAGTTGCGGTAATGCGCGCGATCGGTTTCGGACCCGGCCAGGTCGCCAATTTATTGTTTGGTGAGTGTGCGCTGCTTGGGTTGATCGGCGGCGCACCTGGAGCAGGCCTCGCTTTGTGGATGTTCTCGGACGGGGTTACATTGGGCGCCGCACTAGGCGGCAACGCGGCTTTATGGGTGATGCCCCCGGCGGCGACAGCAGGGTTTATAACCGCCGTGATCGTGAGTTTGCTAAGTGGATTGATACCAATCATTGCAACGCTGCGGATTCCCCCCGCGCTTGGCTTCAGATTCGTCGCATAGAAGCGAGCGAGGGAAGGTCGCGCAGCCCGGAAAGCCGCCGAGCAATGCCGATCCGGCCGCAACGACGAGCTTTTGAGGAACGCGTTCCCCAACCGGCCGCGGGCGGGATCCCGATGCCGATCGGCTAGGCCGGCAACGACCGGCGCGCCTCGAGCTGAATCCGAACGCGTCGGGGCTGGATCGAGAAAAACGGCGGTGGCGCAACCCGGCACACTGGCCCGTGCGACCGCGACTTTCCCGGCTCGGGTCGAAAGACCCGGCCCGCGAGTCGCTTTCCTGCCCGGAGTTCACGACACCGCCGCACCACGGCGGCTCCGGCTTAGGGGCGGTTGTCCTAAGCGAGACCGGCACGGATCAAGATCATTGCTCAAGAAGTCATTTGACCTTGCTTGCGCGCCGGCCGACCACGTCGGTTAATTCATGCGCGAGGCGCAATCATAACGACGTTTAACCCAACTGTCCCAGCGTGAAGCAGAGTAGCCCGATTCCTCGCGCTCGGATCCGAGCGACCAGGTCGCAAGCAAGTCCCGTCAATTAACAATTAAGCGCTGCGCCCCTTGAAAGGCGCAAGATAGTCTCAGAACCTCGGTAATGACTAGCCGCGAGACTTATCGCCGGAAATTGCGGCGATACACCATGTAGTTGGCGCACACCGTCGCGCCGAGCTTTTCGGCCGTCCGGCGCGACGGCCAGTTGTCATCCAGCACCAGCGTGTAGCTAAGATATTTCGCCCCCCGATTGATCAGTTCGAGGTACGCATAGGAGGCCATCGCGAGATTCACGCCGCGACCTCGCGCCGATTCGCTCACACCGATGCCGAGAAAGTTCAGGCGTTCGGAATCCTTCAGCTGGCGCCCGGCGGCGACAATGGCACCCTCGGAGCTTTCCGGAAGAACCATCAGAGCTCCGACTGGGGAGTCGCGCTGATAAGCGATTACGCTCGTGTCCAACCCGCCGGCGAGTTGGAAGAACTGAAATAGCTGCGCCAGTTCGGCCTCGGTGAACGGCGTCGCACCCCAATGAGCTTTGAAAGCATCGTTCCAGGTGTGGGTGAAATCGCGCACCCGTCTGGCCGGGTCGATTTTACATAGCGGCAGAATCTCGAAACCCGCGCGGCGGCATGCTTCGAGAGAGCTGCCGTAGCGCTCGACGAGGTCCGGCGAGACTTCGATTTTATAGTCCACCCATCCCTGCTCGGACTCGAACCCGGCTCCCTTGAGCAGATTGTGATAATAAGCGGGATTCTGCCGCGCAACGCTGGGCGGGAGGGTTTCGTAGTCGTCAATCACAAAGGGAAACTCGAACAAGCCGAATCCGGCTCGGGCGGCAGTCATCGAATTATCCGCGAGCCATCCGCAGGCCGCGTCGATCAAGGCCTTTACCGCTGCGTGCGTATCAGGCAGCGCTTCGAACATCACCAGATGGCCAAGCGGCTCGTTCCAGTGACGGATGTAGTGGTCATCGACTATCGCAGTGACGCGGGCCACTATCGCGCCGTCCGCGCGCGCCGCGAAGGGGCGAACCTTGCGCCCATCAGCGTAGGGGCCGTCGCCGGTCAGGATCGGCATCTGAAGCTGCAGCGCCGCTGGCCATCGGGCGCTACGGTACTCGTACACCCGATCGTGAAACAGGAGGAATTCGTTCAGCGCGTCGCTGCCCTCGGGCACTTCGATGTTGATCGACATGTGATTCGCGCAGCCTATTCAAACACAAGCGGCAGCACTTCGTTAAGGAGCCGCTCGAATTGCCCGCGT
>DASXNP010000108.1:0-4170 GCA_036494985.1 Binataceae bacterium (SeqCode) | reverse complement strand
GCGTTCGAGAACCTCTAGTTCCGCGCGCCGCCGATCGAGCACGCGCGCTACGATCGAGGAAACGAATTGTTCCGCCAGTTCCATGTCTTCGTCCAAAGTGTAGAAGGCTACTTCGGGCTCGATCATCCAAAACTCGGTCAGATGGCGGCGGGTCTTGGATTTCTCGGCGCGAAAGGTAGGACCGAAGCAGTAGACTTTGCCAAAGGCCATCGCCCCGGCTTCCTGGTAGAGTTGTCCGCTTTGAGTCAGGTAGGCTTTGCGATCGCCGAAGTAATCGATCTCAAACAGGTTGGTGGTGCCTTCACAGGCGTTGGGGGTGAGGATGGGGGAGTCGAAAAGCACGAATCCGCGAGCGTGCAAAAAGTCGCGGCATGCGGATTCGATCTCGCTGCGAATTTTCAAAATCGCGTATTGACGCGCCGATCGCACCCAAAGGTGACGCTGGTCGAGCAGGAAGGCGACGCCGTGATCCTTTGGAGTAATTGGATAGTCGACGGCCGGCGAATGGACTTGAAAACTCTTGAGCGAGAGTTCGAAGCCGCCGGGCGCGCGTTTGTCCTCTCGTACCGTGCCGGTGACGTCAAGCGAGCTTTCCTGGCCCATATGATCGGCGGCGGCGAAAGCTTCATCGCCGAGGTCGGCCTTCGACGCCACGCACTGGCAGAGGCCAGTCCCGTCGCGAACCAGCAGAAAATGCACTTTGCCGCTTGATCGCCGGTTGTAGAGCCATCCCTTGAGCGTGACTTCCTCTCCGACGTGACTGTTCAACTCTTCGATGTAAACGCGCGCCATGCTCAAATCTAAACCGGCATCCCCAATAGATCGAGCGAACCAAAACCAACCGTGGGACGCGTCTTGCGGATGCGCCTGGACTTGCTGAGGCGATCGACGCAAAGCGAACAAGGGAGGCGGTGAATGAACGGACTCGATTTCCTGATCCTCGTACTGGGTGGCCTCAGCCTCGTCTATGGCTTGTTCCGCGGCGCGCTGCGTATGGTTACCTCAGCGGTCTCGCTGGTCGCTGCCATCTACGTCGCGTCGCTCTACTATGAAACGGTCGGCGCGGCGGCTAAGAGGATGCTGAGCGTCAATCCGACCGTGGGCGCCGCGATTGGCTTTGCGGTGGTCTTCGCGGCGATCTTCGTCGCGGTCGAAATAGCGGGAGGGTTTGTCTCTCGTCTGGTTCACACGATCCATCTCGGAGTCTTGGACCGGCTGGCCGGGGGCGTTTTCGGATTTGCGATCGGAATGACCGTGGCCGGTCTAGTCGTCATGGGTCTGGCAGCGGCGCTGCCGAGCGACGCGGCGATTCTACGCGATTCGGAACTCGCTCCCGAGGTCCTAGGATACACCGAGCGAGTCATCAGCTTCGTGCCAGCCGAGATTCGTGATTCGTACGCTCAGAAGAGGTCCGACCTGTATCGCTTCTGGATCGAACGCGCCGCTGGTGGACCGAGCGCGTCGCCGACCCCGCACTAGCGTTAGCCCAGGGTAATTGGACTTCCTTTCGGTGCAAAAAAGGCCCACGCGCCTTCGCACGTGGGCCTAGCGTCTGGTGCCTTTAGAGAAGTTTGTCGATTCAGGCGAGAGCCGCGTCAAGGGCTCGCACGAGATGGCCTTTAGGCACGGCGCCAACGATCTGGTCTTTCACCTGGCCGCCGCTGATGATCAGCAGGTTCGGGATCCCACGCACGCCGTAGCGCGCGGGCGTTTGCGGGTTGTCGTCAACGTTGATCTTGACGACCTTCAACTTGCCGGCATACTGGGTCGCGAGTTCCTCCACTAGCGGCGCGATCGCTTTGCACGGCCCGCACCACGGCGCCCAGAAATCTATCAGTACAGGTTGTTCTGACTTTAATACTTCCTGTTCGAAATTCTTGTCTGTAACATGCGAGACGCTGGCGTTTGCCATCGAGTTGAACTCCTTATCTTCGATCCTACGATCTGAACTTAAGCACGCGCAACCTGACTTTCAAGCCGAAACCCCCGAACCCGCTGGTCCTCAGCGCGGCCGGCTGTCACCAGTAGCGGATTTTCCCGATATCGACGTGCACGAAATCGGAACGGGGATAATAGCCGACCCCTCCCCCTCCCAACGCGACCGCGACGCTATGCAGCGTGGCGAGGCTTAAGCCGGGCACCGCGATGTCGGCGGCCATCGCTTCGATGTGAAGGCTGTGAGGCGCGACTCCCTCGTTTCGACTGTGCAGCATCGCGTTGGTTTCGGGCGTGCGGTATCCCGAAATCAGATTAAACGGAGAGTGCGTATCCAACGCCGCCTTGATTCGAACTAGAAGGTCGAGCAGGCCGCGCTTGATCGGTTTGATCGCATTGGCCCGGTAGTCGCGCATGATGTAGTCGATTTGTGCAAGGGCTTCGGGCAGGTACCGGCCGCCCTCCCAATACACGACCGAAAGTTTCTCGTCGGTGTGAAGATTATAAATCGACAGCGAGCGCGGTGGTGGGTACGGAATCCGAAGACCGGCGGCTGCTAGCGAAGGCACCGTTAGCGAAGCGGCACTGAGTGCGCCGAGCCTCAGCAATTCTCGCCGCGAAACCATCGCGAGATCATGCACCTTTTAGCGGACCGTGGCGAGGCTCTACTGAGCCGTAGTTTCGGCAGTGGCGGCAGCGGCCCCCGACCCGGCAGGCGCTATCGTGCGGGCGAGCTTGGTGATCGCTTCCTCGGTTTCACGAATCAGGTCCATCATAACCTCGGCGGCCGGCTTGATCTGATGGATCAGCCCTGACCCTTGGCCCGCCGGCATGAAGGTCTTGGCCGGATCGGTTCCGATCCCGCGGGTGCCCATGTAATCCATCGCCCCGTTGCGCGACGACACAATCGCTTGCTGTGGAAACGGTTGGATCTTAGATGGATCGCGCTCCCACTCGACGGCGTATGGCGTGCGGATACATCGCGCCGGCTTGCCCGTATAGCAGCGCGTGCGCATGGTTGCATCGTCGCTTGCCTGAAGGATGGCGTTGCGATATTCCGCTGTCGCCTGCGATTCCTCGGTGGCAATAAAACGGGTGCCAACCACCACGCCCGCTGCTCCCAAGGCCAGGGCCGCCGCGACTCCGCGTCCGTCGGCGATTCCACCCGCCGCCAGCACCGGCACGTTCACGGCGTCTAGGACCTGAGGTACGAGCGAGAAAGTCCCGATCTCTCCGGTGTGGCCGCCCGCGTCTGACCCCTGTGCCACGACCACGTCCGCGCCGCCCGCAACGGATTTTTCCGCGTGATGCACCTTGCCGCACATCACCGCGATCTTCATTCCGTGGTCGTGCATGGTCTTGACGAATTCGACCGGCACCGCCAGCCCGGCTACGAAGATCTCGATCTGCTCCTCGATCAACACAGGCATGTGAGGACGCATCATGTCGGGAATTGGCGCGAGCAGATCGACCGCGAATGGTTTGCTGGTTAGCCGGCGCGTCTTGTGTATCTCCTCGCGCAATTCTCGCGGGTCTAAGGTGGCAGCGCCTAGTACCCCAAGCCCCCCGGCGTTGGAAACCGCCGCGACCAGCTTGTGCATCGAAACGCCGCCCATGCCGGCTAGCAGAATCGGAAACTTGATCCCAAAGTAGTCGCAAATTGAAGTGTGCAGCATCGCTCGATGGTCCGCCCTTGAGGTGTCCTTTTAGTTGCTAGACTTTGACGCGATCGAAACGAAAATCAAGCCAAGGTCGTGCACTCATTCGTGTAGAAGCCTTAGCCGTAGCGATGGCATACTGTGCAGTCGCCGCGGAGAGGTGGCCGAGCCCGGTTTAAGGCGCACGCCTGGAACGCGTGTAAACTCGAAAGGGTTTCGAGGGTTCAAATCCCTCCCTCTCCGCCACCGAGTCCTTCATTGCCCACGATCAAAGCTCGGATTAACAACTCGTATCAATGAAGATGGGCTGTCCTCCAAAGCGACCGTATTTTAGGTATACGGCGAACCACGGGCTCACCCGATTCGGGGTCCCAAAAAAGAAGGAGGAACAGCCCAATGACAATGTACGTCGGCTTGGATGTTCACAGCAAGCAGAGTGTGTTTGTAATCGAAGACGAGACGGGAACGGTGGTGGCGCGGGGCGAAGTGCCGACCAGCGCCGAAGGGATGCGGCGGTTACGCGACGAACACCGCCTGCCAGCCGGGACCCAGGTAGCCCTGGAGACCGGAACGACGG
>DASXNP010000107.1:0-1573 GCA_036494985.1 Binataceae bacterium (SeqCode) | reverse complement strand
GGCAGCGTGTCAGGATCGGGGATATTCCAGGGCGGGAGCTGGGAAGCGAATGTCGTCGAAACCGCGCTGGATCGTCTCGCGATTGCCCCCGCGGCAGAAGGTTTGGCGACCGGTGGCGCGAAAATTGGCGCGCTCGCAGTTGAGGGCTCGGATCGTGAATCACTTTGCAGTTCGGGACGCTTCATAAATAGCACTAGGATGCATATGGCAGCAGAAGTGACGATCACTTCCAGGGGAGTCGGCACGCGCATCGCGGATCCTCCTGCGTCAGTGACGGCTGCAGACCGAGCAGGATGCGATCGCGACGATTTAGTGGACTGAGCGGTGCGACGCCGGGTTGCGGACCTCATACGCGGCTGCGGCGATGGTGGTGGTGAGGACCAATCCGGGCAGCAGATTGCACACGGATACCATGCGGGCATTCGCTCGATCGAGCACTCCGATTGTCAAGATTTGCATTTCTTTCCTCCGTAGCGAGTGGGCAGGGCGGTCCGCGAGACTGTTGTCGTTAGCCAGCGAGACCCGACATCGAAAACCCTAGTGGCGGTTGGCGGCGCTCAACGCCGGTCGCCGCTTTCGACTGCGGCGTACGGGCGGCCAACAGGACGATCATCGGCCGCGGATCGATTCGCCCAAGCGGGAGCGGCTTGTGCCTCCAAGGCGATCTTCGCCTTTAGCGCGGCTTCGATCGTCATATTCGACCTCCTCCTACGCTACTTGCTATGGTGGCCGCCGAGGCCAACGTCGAAGATCCGAGTGGCGCTGGGCGCCGCTCACCGGCTTCTTCCAATTTCGGGGCGGTCAATGAGCTGGAGTTCGCGCAGTTGGGCTTGCCATCCTTCCGAAGACGCAGACTCGTTAGTCGTCCCTTTCGTCTCCATGGAAGCATCTCGAGCACCAGCCCCAGCGCTTGAATATCGCTAAGCCCTCGGCCGAATGGACAAAGTCGTAGAAGCGCCTCGCCAGTGGCTTTGCCTCGCCTGCGATCGTGAGAGCTATTCCCGCATCACGGACAATCTCGAGGCTCGGCTCCAGTCGAATTGCGTCGGACTCCGTAGGGTGCGCCCCATGTTCGCTGTACAGAGCAATCCACGCATCGGGGGCACCGGGTGAATTCCAAACCTGGTGGGCCGTTGCGGTATCAGGCTCGAACGCGACGATATTCCTGCGCAGGGCCCGGATCGTCGCAACATTGCCGAAGCGACCCGCAATGTCTTCCCACAGGCCTGTCTGACCGGATCCCTGCACGACCATCACACGCACACCCGATCGCGTTAGATCGATGAAGCGCTTGATCTTGAGCGGATTGCCCGAGTGCACGAGAATTGCTGCAACTCGGACATAGAGCGGATCAATCGTCGACTGGTCGATCTGGGCGCCAAATTCGCTCACGAAATCGGTCATCATATTCTCTGCGCCACTATAGAAGATGTCCGCATTGTGCATCGCGGCATCCTGCCAGCCCGAGGTCGGCCCGGCGGTGACGATCACATGGACCCCATACCGGGCGCTGAACGTCTGCGCGCAGTCGGTCATTGCCGCCCCCGGCCCACCCGGCCCGTATACGTGAACG
>DASXNP010000106.1:0-3853 GCA_036494985.1 Binataceae bacterium (SeqCode) | reverse complement strand
GTCCGGCGCCAAGGCGTGTCGGCCTGCCATGCCTCGGTCAGCAGCTTGCCACAGCGGTTGCAGAACACGAATTCACTTCGAAGCCGATTCTGCAACGCGAGCGAGGCCAGCGCGATCTTGACAGGCCTGAAAAGGCGGACGTCGCGCAACGAGCGCTCAGTCTTCAGACTCTCGCTTACTTCCGAGTCAACCAGCTGTTGCCGAACCAAAATGAGATCGTTTTCAAAGTCGAGGTGACGGTCCCAACAAAGAGCGAGCGCCTCACTTGGGCGCAGACCGGTAAAACCCGAGCGTGACATAAAATGCTCGCTGTTGACCCTCGCTTGCGGCGAAGATGCGCAGCAGTTCGTCAGGCGAGAAGGGTTCAACGCGGCGTGGCGGCTTCTTCAGATTCCTGACCAGCGTTACCGGATTGCCCCGCTCGCGCGCAATGAGGCCGCGCTCGAACGCAACGTTAACCATCGTGCGAATGCGGGCCAGAATCTTATTGATGGTGCTGGCTTGAAGTTGACGGCCACCCGGGAGTCGTTGGTGTTCGAGTTCTCGCAGGAAGCGCTTGACGCGCCCGTCATCAAGTTCGGCCAGCGGCACCGGCGCAAACTTCGACGGGAGTACGTGAGTCTCAAATACGAGCCGATACTGTTCCCTGGTTCTGTCCCGGATTCCGACAAGCTCTGGCAGATATTCACCGACAAAATCGCCGATCGTGTTGGCTTTGGCCGAGCTCGAATCGGCGGCCCGGTGGCTCCAAGGAAACCAACGAACGGGATCAAAGCTGCCGGTAATGATCTCGCGCTCGATTTGCTTGAGCTTCACGCCCCGGATTCGACGATTGGCGCGGTTGTCATCGAGACGCCTGGATTCGCGGTAACAGCGGGGCCGCGAATCGTTCGGGGTTTTCCAGAGGAAAGCGACTCGCAGCCTCCGCCTTACGCCCTCGGCTGCACGGTACGGCGTGCTTTCGAAACGAACGAATCGCACTCAGATAAGCTCTCCCCGGTCGAGCGCGCTCTTGAAGACCTGCCATTCGATCCTGACGCTGCGCCCGCGTGGCGAAGGCCTCGCTCAGCGCTCAACTTGCCGTCTGCGATCCAATGATAGATCGTCCAATACGACAGCCCTACGCGGGCCGTCGCACGACGAAACCGTCCCGGCGGCGGAGCCTCGCAAAGAGCGCCAACGCAAACGGCACGTCGGGGGTCAGGCCGCTTAAGAGTTTCACGCGGATCCGCTCTATGGCGGGTGATCTTGATCGGGCTGACAGGGCAGGCATGGGCGAAACACGCCGCCGGCTGCGGTCTGACGCTCGAGCAGATCAAGGGCGAGATGCTCAACGGCCGCGATCTCGGCAAGAAGGGCAGCCGCAGACGCCAGGTCGAATAGGTGGTAAGGACTGCCGAGAAGGCGTTCCGAAGCGGGTGTAAGACCCTGCCGCCGGTGACCTGGAGCGCCTTCTAAAACTCTTGCCTCGCTTCTTGAAAAGTTCGTGATATTTGTTCATACTTTCATACATGAAAAGTATGAAAGCACGCGTTGCCGAGCGCGGCCAGGTGACCATTCCGAAACGACTCAGGGAAAGGCTCGGCGTGAAGCCCGGGACGGTGCTGGAGTTCTGCGAAGAACATGGACGCCTGATCGCGGTCAAAAGCGGAAGCGCCGATCCGGTCACCGAGGTGTACGGGTGCCTTGGCAAGAAGATCGATACCGACGCCGTCATGGCCCAGCTTCGCGGCCGACAGTGATCACTGCCCTTGATGCCAATGTCCTGCTGGACGTGTTCGGTGCCGATGCAAAGTTTGCCCCCGCGTCCTCGGAGGCATTGCGACGCTGTCTGAGGGAAGGGGCGTTGGTCGCATCAGAAGTGGTATGGGCCGAAACGGCAACCGTGTTTGGCGATGCTGGACGTTTTCGGGAAGCGATGCACAAGCTGCCGGCCGCGTTCTCACCGATGACGGAAGAAGCGACGATTAAGGCGGCGGCAGCTTGGCGCCGGTGCCGAATGGGTGGTGGTCCGCGCAACCGGATTGCGGCCGATTTTCTGATCGGCGCCCATGCGCTGGTCGCCGCCGACCGTCTCCTTACCCGTGATAGAGGTTTTTACCGCCGATATTTTGCCGGCCTGCGGGTAATTGATCCTACGGCCGGGCGGTAAGCGGTCGCGCTTGGGGTGTGAACTTGGGGAACCGTGGACACCGTGCGAGAAACTCCCGCATTTGCGCGATTGAAGAAGCGGCTGTTTGGGTTAGCAACGGGCGAGGTGACGGAAGTCGGCCCTCTTGCGGCGCTATTGGCCGGCTGCTGGCGCGAGTTTGCTGGCGGGGATCCGGAGCGCATATGTGCGGGCAAGCTCTATCGAATGGAGACGGTACGATGGCATCCGCCGGTGCTCAGCTTCACGATGGAACGGCATCGGGCTATGGGCGTAGGCTCGACTCGCGCCGAGCTCCAAAATTGGCGCGTCAACCTCGATCGAAAGATAGCCCAATGCGAACGCAGTCGCACCTACCGCCAGGCGCTTCCCCGTTCGGGAGCCGTCAAAATAGAGCCGATCGCAAGGGAACTTGCCGATAACATAATAGCCGGGCGCGCTGATCAATGGTTGAAGTGAAGGGGCGATGAGACAGTGAGGATCCCGATGGCCAAGATTTTCTCGTACTACTCGGGGTTCATGCAGACGATAACCGGGCGGCGCCAGCCGCTGCGCGCGGCGTTGGAAACGCTGGTCGCCGAGAACGGCTGGCGGGAGATTCGGCGAGACGTTTATTCCAAAGCATATCCTAGACTAGTGAGCCGGATTGGTAAGTGCGGGCGGAAGCCGCGATGATCATCGGTCAAATTATCGGCCGGCGAAAGCTGGAACTCGACCTCCCCACACTGGTAGACACCCGGCTACTGATTCAGGCCAACTCGGGCGGCGACAAGGCGGGGCTGCTCCGCCTTATCGCCGAGCGGGCTGGGATCCAGACCATCGTCTTGGATAACGAGGGTGAGTTTGCCAGTTTGCGCGAGGCGGTCGGTGTTGCTGGTCCGCGCCAGCGGTGAGCAGCTGGCCAATCCGCGTCACGCCGCGCTGCTTGCGCGCCGTTGCTCGAATACAAGGTTTCGGCGGTGGTCGACCTCTACGAGCCGAAGCTCGCGGAGCGCCGCCATTTCGTAAAGCTCTTTCTCGAGTCGTTGATTCATGTGTCGCGCGACCTCTGGCGCCCGACGCTGGTGATCCTCGATGAGGCGCATATCTACTGTCCGGAGCGCGGCTCGCGCGACCAGTTTCGCGGCTGCGAGACGGGCCAGCGTGTCGGCCCCCTGAGCCGCACCGTGGATGATAACCGTATTGGGCGGCAGCTTTCACATTTCAGCTTCAATCGCCTCGAAATCATTCCAATTCCTAGAGCCGCAGACTAGGACTCGCATCACTTAAGCTTCCCGCTCACTTACGAGGCGCTTCGCCCTCTCCTACTGCGCGGTCTGCTCCATCGTCTCCGGGTCCACGTTGACGCAGGGCCGAAGCAACAGAACACTCCTGTCTAAGCGATGTGCACCGTCCTATTACGCCTTTTCAGTCTATTCACAAGCGGGTTTGGACCCATAAGGGCCCGAAGCTGCTCTTGGCCGACTATTCGCCATTGAGGGCCTGTAATAGCCAAAAGAACCAGAACTGCGCCATAAATATTTGCTACGCGTATTTCTTTAGCGAGACACCGCGGCGATTCCAGAAGGGGCGCTTTGCGATCTTCCAGCACATCAAGGCAACGTGTGGGATGTTCCCTCCTAAGTCGTCCGCGAACGATAGCTAGCTAGCTAGCAATCAGGTTGATACCAGCCGCGCGTGAGCGACCAACAAGGTAGGGAAAAC
>DASXNP010000105.1:0-1527 GCA_036494985.1 Binataceae bacterium (SeqCode) | reverse complement strand
CCCGACTCGTAGCACTGTTTACAACAGGTCCGGCGCAGATTCTGGGGATCGATCGGGGAACGCTGGCCCAGGGCGCTCCGGCCGACGTGACGATTTTCTCGACGGATCGCGAGTGGACCTACGACGTGAACAAGTCGTTCTCCAAGAGCCGGAACTCTCCGTTCGACGGGAAAGCGTTCAAGGGCGGTCCGGTGGCGACGGTAGTGGCGGGCGAGGTGGTTTGGCGGGCGTAACCTGGTCCCATAAATATGGGAGAATGGGATCGTGAAGACGACTCTGGAGATCCCCGATCCCATTTTTCGCAGGGCTAAGACCCGCGCGGCGGAATCCGGGATTCCTCTCCGCCAGTTCATCACTGAAGCTGTGGAGGCGAAACTAGAGATTCCTGTTTCATCTCAAGACAAGCCCTGGATGCGAGGATTTGGCGGTCTCCGCCACCTGCATAAAGAAACCGTGCGCATTCAACGCTTAATCGACGAAGAGTTTGAAAAGATCGAGCCCGAGGATCGGGATTGATCCTGGATACGAATGCGCTGTCTGCGATCGTAGACGGCGATCCGAAGATTGCGGACGCTCTCCAGCCGGGACGACTAGCGATTCCTGTAATTGTGCTGGGGGAGTTTCGCTTCGGAATTGAGCAATCCAGGCGCCGGGACGGGTACACACGCTGGCTGGCTACGAACCTGTCCGACTACGATGTCCTCGACATTACCCAGCGGACAACGATGTTTTATGCGGAGATTCGTATCGAGTCGAGGCAAACTGGAAGCCCGATTCCCTCCAATGATGTATGGATCGCAGCTCTATGCCGCCAGCACCGCCAGCCAATTTTAAGCCGGGACCGGCACTTTGACACCGTGAAGGGTCTGCGTCGAATCGGTTGGTGATGGGGCGGGCTAGGCCGCCGGTTGCGCACCCTTGCACTGCGAGCACGAGCAGATCGACCGGAGATAGTCGAACGAATAGATCCCCGATCCGTGTCCGTCGCTCCAGTCGATCCGGACAGCGTAGCCGCCGACCGGCTCCACATTGAGCATCTTGAGCGTGGGCGTGAACATTTTGAACGGGTCCGCTGTTTTGGGAGCGGCGTATTTGGTCTTCTGCGGCTCGGTGCCGTGCGCGCCGGTGCAAGTGGCGCAGGGGCATTCGTCGCGCAGGTAGCCCAGCTCGTAGTCGCTATGATGGCCATCTTTCCAGTCGATCTTGATGCCCTTCGATTTGGAAATGGCGATGTGCTCGGGTTCAGGTGCGTTCATTCACTCGTTCGATGTCGCGGACGCCGGGGATGCGGCGGATGGCAGAGATCACCCGCTCAAGCTGCCGTTTGTCCTTGACCTCCAGGGTCATGTCGATGACGGCGCCGCCGTCGCTCTCGCCGCCGTGCGTTTCAAGGCTCAGGATGTTGGTCTGCTCGTTGAACAGGGACGTGGTGATCTGGCTCAGCATCCCGGGCCGGTCCTCGGTGCGGACCAGCAGCTTGACCGGGAAGGTATGGGTGACGGCGCGGGCCCATTCGACCTCGATCTT
>DASXNP010000104.1:0-3266 GCA_036494985.1 Binataceae bacterium (SeqCode) | reverse complement strand
TCACGCTTGGCACGATCGGCTCGAAGTATCGCTTGGTCGCCTCTGACAACGCGGTTAGAGCGCGCGCATCGTTCAGGGAACTGAGCGCGTCGGCCCCCATTCTTCCGCTTCCCCACGAATCATAGAGCGTCTGAACCCACGGCACCCCGGCCTGCGCGCACGCATCGGCGATGGTAGGAAAGCGGTCCCATGACCAACAGTGTGAGCTTACGAGTTGCGGCTCGAACTCGGCTATGGCAGCTGCCAGATTGCGGATGTTGGCCGGCCTTCGCGACCGCACAAGTCTTTCGAGGTGACGCAGGCTCACGGACTGGCGGCTCGGGATCTCCAGGTAACGGCACTCGCCGTTGAATCGGATCGACCTTTCGCGTCCGGCGACAAAAGCTGTCGAGAGAATGGCGGCGTGGTGGCCAGCGGCCAAGAGTTCGGCGGCTAGATTGTCGACTACTTCCTGTACCCCTCCGATGGAACGGAACGCCTCGCAGATCAGAAGGATTCGCACGAAGGGAGGGCCTCGATCAAATTCCTTAACCGCGGCACAGAAGGCCTTTTAGACCTCGATCAAGATGTCGTCTCCCTGTTCTTGAAGCTCGAAGCATGACACCTTCTTGCTTGGTTCATTCAGCGACCTTCCGGTCGTAACGTCGTACTCCCATCCGTGCCACGGGCAGGTTACGACCGTCCCGTCGAGATCGCCTTCGGCTAGCGGACCGCCGCGGTGGAGACAGGTGTTGTCGATGGCATAAAGCTTGCCGCCCGCGTTAAAGATGGCGATCTTCTTACCGCCCGCATCCACGGCGATAGCCGATCCTTCTAGTATCTGCGAACGCTGGGCGACTTTGACTTTTTCGGCCACGGCTATCTCCCCTAAAGCTATCAAACCAAGTTGCTAGCGGATTGTATTGAGCCGTTTGACGAGCACGCAACGCGTCCGACTTGCACGATCTCCAATCGATCGACCGAATCAGGTCGTGTACTCCGCGTTTATCTTTACGTACTCGTAGCTCAAGTCGGAAGTCAGTATCGTGGCCGAGCCCTTGCCGAGTTTGAGGTCGAGGCAGACCCCAAACTCCCGCCGCCGCATCCGTTGGGCTGCCGCCGGCAACGCTTGGACCAACAGCGCGCCACGGGCGGCGATTTTCACGCCATCGATCGACAGGTCGAGTTTCTCGCTGTCGAGCATGGCGCCGGAACCGCCGGCGGCCATTAGAATTCGTCCGACATTGGGATCGCAGCCGAAAAATGCGGTCTTTACCAGCGGCGAGTTCGCGATTTTGCGCGCGGCTTTCTCCGCATCCGCGTCCGAACCGGCGCCGTGCACCTCAATCTTCACGAGCTTCGTCGCGCCCTCGCCGTCGTAAACCAAGCCCCGTGCGAGCGCGCAGGAAACGTCGTTGAACGCGTCTGCAAATCGCGCCAGGTCGCGCCCGCGCAGAGTACGATTTCCGGCACCCCCGCTTGCCATTACAAGTAAGGTGTCGTTGGTCGACATGTCACCATCGATCGTGATCGCGTTGAAGCTATGCGGCAGCGCGGTTCGAATAGCGGCGCGAAGGATCGCCGCCGGGACCGCGGCGTCGGTCACGATAAAGGCGAGCATCGTGGCCATGTGGGGCTCGATCATGCCCGCGCCTTTGGCGCATCCTGCGATCGCGACCTCAACTCCAGAGAGCCGCAGCGAGGTCGAAGCGATCTTGGGCATCGTGTCGGTCGTCATTATCGCACGGGCGAACTGTTCGAGGCCGTCTTCGCTCAGAGTCGAGACCGCCGCCCTCACGCCCGATGCGTATCGCTCCAAATCGTACAGATGACCGATCACCCCCGTGGAGCAGGGCGCCACAAACTCGGGCCCACACCGCAGTTCGCCGGCGAGGGACTTGCACGAATCGATCGCTAGCTTCATGCCACGCTTGCCAGTAAAGCTGTTCGCGCAGCCGGAGTTGGCGGTGATCGCTTGCAGCCGGCCGGCCTTAGCGCGAGCGCGCGCTACTACGGCAGCGGCGGAAAGCACGCGATTGGTGCTGAAGACTCCAGCCGCGGGTACCGGCCGATCGGTAGCGATCAAGCCGAGGTCCAACGCGTCAGCTTTGCTCTTAAGGCCCGCGCTAACGCCCGCAAAACGAAAGCCCCGCACGGGTCGGGGTCCTAGTTGAACCTGCATCTATAGATTTCCCGACACTTTAAGATTCTATTCTCCAATCTAAGCGCCATCAGCGATAGCGTACGCATAATCGGACTTCAACCGCGCAAGCGGGGCGATACGTTTGGGAAAAGCGATCGGGTATTCTGACTCAAGCATAATGCAGCCTGGCGCGGTTACTTTTCGGGCGGTGGAAGAGAAGCGGAAGAAGGGACGATTTTATCGAAACTCACGGTGCCGCGACCAGGAGATAAAGTTTGCCAAGAACGAGATTGTGCGCTTTGATTGCATCTGTATCGCTGCTCGTGTCGAGCGCGTCAGGCCGTGCCGCAACGGGCGCAAACGGAGGAAACCAGAACTTGGAAACGGCAACCTTTGCTGGCGGATGCTTTTGGTGCGTTCAGGCGGTGTTCGACAAGCTTCCGGGAGTGGTTTCGACCACGGTCGGTTACACCGGCGGACATACCGACCATCCGACCTACGAACAAGTCTCCACTGAAACCACCGGCCATCAGGAAGCGACCGAGGTCGTTTTCGACCCCGCCAAGGTCACCTACCAGCAACTCCTCGAAGCGTTCTGGCACAACATCGATCCTCTCAACGGCGCTGGACAGTTCTGCGATCTTGGCGACTCCTACAGATCGGTTATTTTCTATCACAGTGAGGAGCAGAAGCGACTAGCCGAGGCATCGAAGGTGAAGTTTGAGGCGGAACCCCAGTTCAAGAACAGAATTACAACTGAAATCGAACCGGCGCGGACGTTTTGGCCTGCCGAGGACTACCATCAGAAGTACTACGAAAAGTACCCGGTCCGGTACAAGTTCTATCGCTACAACTGCGGGCGCGATCAGCGACTGCGCCAGGTGTGGGGAGCCGAAGCAGGCGGCAGCGACTAGGCCTTTTGTTTGATACTCGAAGCTTGAGGCTTACCCCTGACTGCGGCGCCGTGGGCGCCTTGATTCGTTGGTCGGACTTCGCGCTTGGATCCGCTCACTTTCGGAGCCCGGCAAGGTCCCTTTGTGTCAAAGAAGTAGCTCGGCGAGATTGACCCCAAGTAGCGGCTGAAATTCGCCGGGAACGAAAGCTTGACCAGTGATTTATAGATCGATTAAGGCGACCGAACGGG
>DASXNP010000103.1:0-3928 GCA_036494985.1 Binataceae bacterium (SeqCode) | reverse complement strand
CGCTGGAAGCCTTCAGATTAGTCACATCAGCTGTCAGGCCATCCAGCCGATGCTCGACTGACGGTCCAGGTGTTATTGGGGTGATCGTCGGCGTAGTAGTCACGACGGTTCGATGCCTGTGCGCCTTTTTCGGGGGATCGGCCGCCGCCACATCCTCCGCTCGCACAACCCTGGCGCCTGTCGCGCCAAGCATTGCCGTCACCGACAGCAGAGCCACTAGTCTCGCCAAAAGTGCAGGCCGGTTTTCGTAGGTCTTCTTCAACACTCCGATCCTCCCTGCGGTCCGCCTCGTCTAGATCGCAGCGGCCGCACTCTCCTCGTGTCCCTCTTGCCTTCGGGACGGCCGGCTCCAGACTTCCGACTCCGGTCAGGCTTCGCTTAGTTGCCAGACTTGTAGCGTCCGCGCTGCGACCCCCTTCCGAAAACGCCTTCCAATTCGGAGTTCCGACTCCAGTCCGAGCCGAGCGTCCCGGGCTGTAGCGGGCACCGTAGGACGTCGCTCGGCGGGGATACAAGATTCATACCGCCAACCGTCGACAAGGCCAGTGTTGTAAACGTGCGCTTTGTGACCTCACAGTGTGACTAACCTCTCCCTTGTGGATAAACTCCGTGAATAAGTCGCCCTCTGAAAAGGCAGTTGCTTGATTCTTTTGCATCGCCATAAGCAGCGCTTTTCGCTTCGGTTAAGGCACGCTATTGAATTCTTTCCACTTGAAAGGGCGTTCTCCATTTTGGCTAGAGTCGCCGCCTAAGAGCGCTGCCGTAATAGACGGATCTCGAAGGTGTAGTGTGACAAAGCAATGGACCGCGGGTGCACGGTCGATCTACTGTCGAAACCGAGGTTGAACCGCGATGGATTTCGAACTGAACGAGTCCCAACTGGAAATCGTCAAGCAAGTCGGAGCGCTATGCGAGCGGTTTCCCGATGAGTACTGGCGCGACCACGACGAGAAGCACGAATTCCCTTGGGATTTCTTCAAGGCTGTCGCCGACAGCGGGTACCTGGGAGTTGCCATTCCCGAACAATATGGTGGCAGCGGGTTGGGCATCACCGAAGCCGCGCTGGTAATGCGCGAGGTCGCCTCGTCGGGCGGAGCGATGGCTGCAGCTAGCGCAATTCACCTTTCGGTGTTCGGGGTAAGCCCGCTGGTCTTTCACGGCAGCGAGGAACAGAAGCAGCGCTATCTGCCGCAGGTGATCAGCGGCGAACTGCACGTCGCTTTCGCGGTAACCGAACCTGACGCCGGCAACGACATCACGCACATCAAGACGTTCGCCAAGCGTGACGGTGATTACTACGTCATCAATGGACGCAAGGTGTTCACTACCAAAGCCAAGGAAGCGCGCAAGATGCTCCTTCTGACCCGCACCACGCCCTACGAGAAGGCGGCAAAGAAAACCGACGGTATGAGCTTATTCTTCGCCGACCTCGACCCGACGGCGGTTGAAATTCGCGAATTGCACAAGCTCGGGCGCCACGCGGTCGATACCAACATGCTCTTTATCGACAACCTCAAGGTGCCAGTCTCGGACCTCGTCAATCTCGAAGGGCGCGGCTTCCACTGTCTGCTCGACGGCCTCAATCCCGAGCGGATTCTGATCGCGGCCGAGGCCGTGGGCATCGGTCGCGCCGCCCTTAGAAAAGCGGTTCGCTATGCCAAGGAGCGCGTGGTGTTCGGCCGCCCCATCGGCCAGAACCAGGCGATCGCGCATCCGCTCGCTGAAGCGTACGCGCGGCTCGAGGCGGCAGAGCTGATGGTCTTTAAAGCCGCCTGGCTGTTCGATCACGGCAAGCCGTGCGGCGCAGAAGCCAATATCGGGAAGTTGCTCGCTGCCGACGCCGGTTTTATGGCCGCGGATCGCGCCGTCCAGACTCTCGGCGGCTACGGCTATATCCGCGAATACGATGTGGAACGCTACTTTCGCGAAGTACGTCTGATGAAGATTGCGCCGGTCTCACAGGAAATGGTGCTGAATTCGATCAGCGAGCACGTCCTGGGCCTGCCCCGCTCGTACTAGGCGCCATCGCCGGGGGCTTGGGTGACGGCTGCGACGAAGTGTCGCTAGCCCGGCGGCGCTGGGTCTGGATGGTACAAATCGCGCGTTTGGGCTCAAACCCTCTCTCAGCGCCCGGCGATCCTACATCAAGTAGACAAATCAGTCAGCGGCTAGCGACCCCGATCACGCGGACGTTTTTCCCGAGCTTGGCTTGGGCCTTCGATCTAGTATTGCGATCCGGCGTCGGTAGTGGTACCTACTATGAGCATTGAAATCTGCCGTTTGGTAGCGGACGGCTGCAATTCGCCTCGCATTCCCACAACTGGGGGTCGCGCCAGGAGGACGATATCAATGGCCAAGGCTAAAGGACGCACTTTCGGGCAGATTATCCGCGAACGACGACGCCAACTCGACCTGACCCAGGAAGAGATCGCACGCCGCATCAACACTTCGACCCCTTATGTGGGTCACCTCGAATCCGGCAAGCGTCACCCGTCGGATCGCGTCGTAACCAAGCTTGCCGAAGTTCTTGGCCTCGACAAGCGTGAGCTCTTCTTTCTCGCCAATCCGGGCGCGCGGGCCCTAGTCCATTCGCAAGCGCAGAGCAACGCCACCTCGGCGTGGGAGGATTTCCGCAAAGACGACCGTCTTAAGCGCATTCACAACATTTCATCGGACGAAATGGAGATGTTGTCGCGAGTGGCCCTGATGGGCGACGTCGCGAGCTCGCGCGACTTCGTCTATATCCTCACCACCGTTCGCCACGCGCTCGGCCGCTGACCCCTTCGCTTATCCGATTCTTCGCTATCCGATTGGCCCTGACCGCTTGCATGGGCGGGTCGATCGCCGAGCTCGCTATCACACCGGTTTTTTTTTGCAGTCGGCGTAACCCTATCGCTTAAGCATGGACTCGGGTCGGGTCAGCGCTCGGCCGCACCGGCTCGTCTCGCCAAACCGCTCCATTCCCGCTAGGCTCGCGGCAAATTCACCATGCAACAGCTTGCCGACGCGGAACTCGCAAGCGCCGCTTTGCGGACGTCGCGATTTCCTTATCGCTATGTGATCGTCGCGCTGTTCTTTCTCTCGACCGTCATTTGCTACATCGACCGGGTCAATGTCTCCGTCGCGATAATCCCGATGGCGCGCGACCGCGGCTACGACGCCGCTACTCAGGGGCTCATCCTCTCCTCGTTCTTTTGGGGCTATCTGCTCTCTCAACTCGCCGGCGGCTGGGTGGCCGATCGATTCGGCGGAAAGCGCGTGCTCGCCGTCGGCGTGGCAACCTGGTCGATCGCCACTGTGCTCACTCCGCCTGCCACCGCTTCGCTCGGCCTGCTCCTCGCCGTTCGCGCGCTGCTCGGCATCGGCGAGGGTGTCAACTTCCCGGCGATTCACAGCTTGGCCGCGAAGTGGACCAAGACTTCCGAGCGCGCCCGCGCCGTCGCGCTCAACTTCACCGGCGTTCACCTCGGCACCGTGCTGGCGCTGCTGCTGAGCCCGCCCGTGATACTGCGCTTTGGATGGCGAGCGTTGTTCTATTGCTCGGGCTTGCTCGGTTTCATCTGGCTCGTGCCATGGGTCCTAAAGTCGGCGAACCGGCCCGAGGACTCGACTCGGATCTCGCGCTTCGAATGCGAAGAGATCGCCTCCGATCGATCCGCAATCACGCCACCGGCAGCGGTTCCGTGGCGGCGCATATTCTCCGAGCCGGCGGTGTGGGCCATCGCGCTGGCGCACACCTGCAACAACTGGGGTCTGTATATCTTACTGCTTTGGCTGCCCACCTACCTCAACAAGATCCTCGGAGTCCCGCTCGCGCACGTAGGAGCCTATTCGCTGATCCCATGGCTCGCGACCTTCTTTGCGGGGAATCTCGGCGGATGGTACGGAGACCACTTGATCGCTCGCGGCTTGACGGTCACGTATGTCC
>DASXNP010000102.1:0-3056 GCA_036494985.1 Binataceae bacterium (SeqCode) | reverse complement strand
CGTCGATCGACCGTGCTGTCGTCGCTAAGGATCGCGGCCTGCGGCACTTGTCTTTTGATAAGCTCAGCTGCATCACCCAAAGTGTAATTTTGCGCGTCGCTGCCGACGTTGAAGGCTTCCCCGGCCACCTGCGCGATCGGCGCCTGCAGGGTGATCAAGACGGCTCTCGCCACGTCGTCCACGTGGACAAATGGCCGCCACTGATCGGCTCCAAATACCGTAATGACATTCTCCCGAACCGCTTTGGCGCATAGCAGGTTGACGACGAGATCGAACCTGGTGCGGCCGGAGCTTCCATAGATCGTCGCGAAGCGCAGACATGTCACGGCAAAGTCGCCGCAGTTGAGCGCCCGCAGTACCACCTCAGACGCGACCTTGCTACGTGCATAGAGCGACTGCGGATTGAAGTGCGAATCCTCATCAACGATATCGTCACAAGCACCGTATACAGAGCACGAACTCGCAAAGATAAAGCGCCGGACCCAGCGAGCCTTGGCGATCTCGCCCACGAGCTTGGTGGCCGTCACATTCACGTCGATTGTCAGTTCCGGATCAACCGCACAAGCCGGATCGCCGACGAGGCCGCCGAGATGAATGACAGATCCGACCCCGCTCATCGCGCGAGTCAAGGCTTCGATGTGACGGAAATCCTGGCGGATCAGCGTGAGGTTTGGATGCCCGGCAACGCGCGACAGCGGTTCGTCGCCGTAATGCATCGCATCCAGAACCGACACGCGAAACCCGCAGTTCAACAGCTTCTCGACGAGAGCGGAGCCGACATAGCCTGCCCCACCAATCACCAGGACCTTACTATCGTCAGGCTGATCGTGCTGCTCGCCGACGCCCTGCCGCGAAGCCGGACCCAGCACCCCCAGCATCGCCCAACCGATGAATGCAAGAATCGAAAACACCGCCATCGATGAAAGGGTTGTGTTTGTCTCCAGGGTCGGCGACACGACCAAGCTGCTGCCGCCGCCGACAACCAGCCACGCGAAGGTTGCCGCCGCAAAGGCGATAGCCGCCCCAATGCGAAGCATTTTGCTACCGGCCAGCCGCTGCAAGGAACTCTTTTCGAACAAGGGCGCATTTCGGTTCTGATAATTCTGGTAATAGGTCATTACGCTCTCTCCTTTTCCTTTCGCGCATTCCGCACGACTGGTCACCCTAGATTTTCAGCAATTTGTCTTCGTTGGCAGTATTCTCGGTTCTCGCGAACCGACAACGAGCGCGAGTGGCACATTGTGTTTTGTCAGGTGTTTGGTCCGACTTCTGTTTGGTCCGATTTCCAACCGCAATTGCAGAACCGAACGACTTAAAAACATACCGCAACCGCCGCGTGGGACGTACGGCGAAGGCGCATTACCCCCTTCAAGAGGTAGGATGATTGCTCGATACCCAGCTATAGGTACCTGCGTTGGGCCATTTGGGTAGGTTGCGATTTTTGACCAGCGCGCCCTGTGACAGAGGAAACGGCCTGTGACAGCGGGAGCGAAATATACCGGCAACAGCGCCGATCGAACCGGATAACGGCCGGCCGAGCCCCTGTGAGCGCCCTTTCATGGGGATACAACGCCGTGGGTAATCCGACATTGACGCTCTTCAAGTGACTTGCGGCGCTAATCTCGGGTGGGTCGCATACTCAACGCTTCAGCAATGCCTCCCGCTTGACGACGTAATCGACGAAACTTTGTTTTTTTAGATTACGTCACGTGAGGCGTCTGGAACTTTTGTGTCGTGCAGTTGATCGCGAATGTCGCAACGCACCGATTCCAAGGATCGATAGCGGAGGTATATTCTTGAACCCGCATTTGCTTTGCGTTGGCGGAGAGGATCACGATCTCCGAATCCCGTTCATGCTGGCGCTGACTGCTCGCGGCTTTCGTATAACCGCCGCCGGGACCGGCAATCCTGCGCCGTTCAGCCGAGCAAGTCTCCCCTATCGCGCCTTCGCTTTCGATCGGTTTGTCAATCCGAGGGCCGATTGGGCCGCAATCAGATCGCTCGCGCGGCTGCTCGCAGAGGTGCGAGCCGATCTCGTTCAAAGTTTCGATACAAAGCCGAATTTGCTGGTTCCTTTCGCGGCGCGGCACGTCCCGGACGTATCCGTGATCCGCACGATCAATGGATTGGGTTGGCTTTATTCTTCGCGCGCTCCATCGGCTTTGGCCCTGGCGCCCGTCTATCGACTGCTTCACCGATTGGCAGCGCGGTCCACCCATTTGACCGTGTTTCAGAATCGCGACGACAAGGCATTTTTCGAGCGCCACGGAATGCTTGCCAAGGGGACCGGTCGGCTGATCCCGGGATCGGGAATCGACGTTGAGCGATTCGAACAAGCCGCCGCCATCGGGCCGAGCGCGGCTGAGTTGCGCCAAACACTCGGCCTTGGCGCATCCGAGGTCGTGATGACGGTGACCCGCATGACCCGGCAGAAGGGCATCCCCACGCTGCTTGAGGCGGCCGCGTTGGTCCACGAGGCCCGCTCGAATGTGCGCTTTCTGCTCGTCGGGCCGCGTCAAGGCGAGGGGCCGTTCGCGGTCACGCAAGCAGAGATCGACCGTCATAAACCTTACGTGGTAGCGATCGGACCACGATCGGACATACCAGCGCTACTCGGCCTCGCAGACGTATTCGCGTTCCCGACCGAGTATCGCGAGGGAGTACCTCGCGCGCTGCTCGAGGCTGCGCTCGCGGGATTACCGATCGTGACGACGCAGATGCCCGGTTGCTGTGACGTTGTGCGCGACGGCTGGAATGGGCTCCTGGTCCCCCCGCGCTCGCCCCGACTGCTCGCAGAGAGAATTCTCGATTTGCTTCACGACCGAGACACGGCGCGGACGATGGGAAATCGTGCTGCCACGCTGGTTAAGCGGGAGTTCAACCTCGGGGTCACTGTCGACCGTTACGCGGCTTTGTACGAAGAACTCATGGATTGCCGCGAAGCGCCAGCCATCGTGCCGAAGCTGAAATGCGCGCGCTGAGCAGGCGCGAGTTGATGCCGGAAGGACTTTAACGGGCGGCTTGGTTGTCGGCCGCTCAATCCGAGAGGCGTGCCA
>DASXNP010000101.1:0-2746 GCA_036494985.1 Binataceae bacterium (SeqCode) | reverse complement strand
GATGCGATGGCTCATGACGCTATTCCTGTACCGCACGGAGCCGGCGCGAAGCAACCCTGTCGTTGCAACATCAATGCAAAGAAGATTCGGCCGCGCGAAGATCCGACGAGATCGCTGCCGTTGGGTTGTCGCGATGGAGCTTCCACATCGCAGGGTCTGGATCGCAGCGTCCAGATCTCAAAGTCCAGATCTCAAAGTCCACATCACAACGTCCGCAACCCGGACCCCAGAATCAAAAAACTCGGCCGAAGCCGAGTCCTTGAACGTTTGAAAACGTAATGCAGAGATCGCTAGTGCGATGCTGGACCGAGCGAGCCGCCGTCGGGCCGAACCTCTGCCGCCATTAACCCTTTCGGGCCATCGCCGAAGCGCACCAGCAAGGTTTGCCCGGGACGCAACTCGGTGATCCCGTACCGCCGCAACGTCTCCATGTGCACGAAGATGTCCGGCGTTCCTTCACCGCGCGTCAAGAACCCAAAACCGCGCAGACGATTGAACCACTTCACCTGCGCTCGTTCGAGACCGCTGGTCGGCACCACCGTCACGTGAGTGCGCGGAGGTGTTTGCGCGGGATGCACCGCAGTCGATTCATCCATCGACAGGATGCGGAACGCTTGCAAGCCTTTGGGTCTGTCCAAAGCCTCGCAGACCACGCGCGCGCCTTCGTACGCGGTTTGGAAGCCGTCGCGTCGAAGACAAGTGACGTGCAAGAGCACATCCGGCATGCCGTTATCCGGCACGATAAAGCCGTAGCCCTTTGACACATCGAACCACTTGATCGCGCCCGTCACTTCGATGACGGCGGTTGCCGTCTCATCAGCGAGGTTGCCAAGTAGTTCTGGCAGATCGTAACCTTCTGAAGGCCCTTTTGGCCCAATCCCATCCGACGTCATGATTTTCCGTACGCCGCCGCTTTCTGGCGCCTCTTCTTGAGCGCTTCAACGAATCTTCGAATTAACTGTAACACCGACCCTGAGTAGGCAAAGACAAAAATGAGGCCGATGTAACAACGCCTGTGAACATCGGTGGCTCTGAAGAATCTTAACGTCGAAGAGTCGATGTTCGTTCAATCAACGGCGAAGGAAGATAGTACGTGGCCGATATCTTCGTGGATCACTAGATCAGAAATTTCGTCGAACTCTGTTGCATCTCGGTTGAGTATCACAAGCTTCGCGCCATTACGCTTCGCGACCAGCGGAAAACCAGCCGCCGGCCACACCACGAGCGAGGAGCCGATCGCGAGAAACAAATCGCACGTGCGCGTCAACTGTTCTGCGCGACGCATCGCGAGTTCCGGCATCGACTGACCGAACGAAACCGTCGCCGTCTTGATGTAGCCGCCGCAGTCCTCGCAATCCGGCGCGTGGCCGCCGCCATCGAAGCGCTCCTTCACCCAAGCAAGCTCGTCACGGCGCGAACAATCCAGACATACCGCATAAGTGGTATTACCATGCAACTCAATCACGTCATCGTGAGCGATTCCAGACTCCTGATGCAGATTGTCGATGTTCTGAGTCACAACGCCGGTTACCTTTCTCGCGCGATAGAGCGAGGCGATGGCGCGATGGCCGCGCCCGGGACGCGCAGTGGAAAAGTATTCGTCCATGGCGAAGCGACGCCGCCAGGATTCGTCGCGCTGGCTGCGGTTCGCCAGGAATTCGTCGAAGGAGATCGGCTGGTTCTTGGTCCAGATACCGCCGGGCGAACGGAAATCAGGAATTCCGCACTCGGTCGAGATCCCGGCACCGGTGAAAGGCACGACGTTGGTCGCGCCGTCGACGAGCTCCCGCAATCGCTCGATCGCCATCTGCGCCTGAGGTGCAATCATACTTGCTCCGACTTATCTGCTATCATGGCCAACGTCGCTTCCGATCACGGATGTCATCAGCGATCCAAAATTTGTGATCCAAAAAAACTGATTCAAGTGTTCGCCAGACCTTCGATCTCCTGACTTCGATCCAGACCAAGACTGCAAGTGAGGTTCTCAATGCGCTATCTTCATACCATGTTGCGTGTCCACAATCTCGATGCCGCGCTCGACTTCTATTGCAACAAGCTCGGCCTTCGCGAAGTGCGGCGGCGCGTCGATGAGAAGAACCGCTATACGCTGGTGTTCCTTGCCGGTCCCGAGGACTCCGACGCCCTCGACGTGAGCAAGGGCAAGGGCCGCGAAGCGCCGTTGCTCGAGCTGACTTACAATTGGGACGGCGAAGACTATGGCGAGGCGCGCTACTTCGGCCACCTCGCCTTCGAGGTCGACGATATCTATGCGCTGTGCGAGCGTTTGCAAAAGCAAGGCGTGACCATCAACCGCCCGCCGCGCGACGGGGTGATGGCCTTCGTGCGCTCGCCCGACAAGCAGTCGATCGAGCTCCTGCAGAAGGGCGATCCGCTGCCGCCGAAGGAGCCCTGGACCTCGATGAAAAATACCGGAAATTGGTAGGGGCTCGAAGGCGCGTCTCGCGGGTCGCTGACCGGTCCCCTACCCTCACAGGCAGGCAACGCAATAAAAGTGACGGGATCCCAGCGGCCGGCCACTTGCTTGCCGGTCTGCCCAAAGCCCTTTATACGTCGCCCCGCCCGGTCTTGGAGCAGGATTGGACGCGGACGTTAAGGCCGCCCGGCTTCGCGCCGCGCCTTTATGTCCCGTTTGTGCGCCAAGGCATCGAGCTAGAGTTCCGGCTCAAGCTGGAACCCCGCCGCGCCCTTCGTCTAGCGGTCCAGGACGCCGCCCTTTCACGGCGGA
>DASXNP010000100.1:0-1824 GCA_036494985.1 Binataceae bacterium (SeqCode) | reverse complement strand
GCGCGCCCACGCGGCAAGCCGCCTCCGCTGATTTCGTCCAGCCCGGCGATTCCGGTAAGAGCCTTTGGCAGCGGCAGCGCGTGCGATTCCTCGTGAGAGATTGCTATCGCTTTCGATCTGGAGTGTTTCGCCAAGGCGTCTCCCTGTTCGTGAACTGATGCTACAAAAAAAACGTCTAAAAATATGACGATGGCTGCCGGAGTCTACCGTGGCCGCCCGCAGTCGCGGCTAGACCGCGCTTTCCTTTGACGGGTTTATACCGTAGTGAATTCGCGGTGAGTATACAGCGATTCCCTTATATCCTCGCTGCGGAACTGGTATAGGGCTGGGCATTTCGCCGTCGTGTTCTAAGCCCGTGGCCATTCCCGATGCCGCTGCGCGTCCGCGCTCGATGACCAATCCGCGTGATTCCTGCGTTCCGCCCTACACGCATCGTTCGCAAGGTTTACATCGAAATGCCTATCGCCTCACGCAAGGACACCGGGTAGATTCGAGCGCAAAGCGGTTTCTCACTTTTGGGAGGCTTCGATGGCTCGCTATGGTCAGGCGGCAAGCAAGTCAGTAAAGAGCGCGCTGCATCGAGAAAAGCGCGGCACGCTGCGTTCGGGAAAGGGCGGGAAAGGCGGCGTGGTGAAGAGCAGAAAACAGGCCATCGCCATCGGCCTGTCCGAGGCGCGTAAGAAAGGCGCGAAAGTCCCTAAAAAGACCAGTTGAGGTTTTCCCGAAATGCGTCGATCGAATTCCGCGGCACCGGTTTGATTTCGATCGGCGCTTCAACTTCGCCGGCTTGAGCCAGACTGTGCCAGACTGAGCCGGAGTGGGACCGTCGCGAGAACGGCGTCCGCGGCGGGCTGGTCCTCGGCGGCTACGTCTGGTTGTGCCCCTCGTGGTTATGAACAGCTTCGTCGAGCAGCGGCAAAAAACAACCGTTCGAAGGCCGCGCTGCATGCACGAAACAAATGTCCTTATTCGGCAGCGCCTCGATATCTCGACTGTTCCAGTTCGGACTTGGATTGATGCTTCGTGTAAAGAACTCACGACACGCGCGGAAAGTCCTGAAGCAAGCGTGACGATGGCCAGACAAGTGGCTTATTTAACAGATACTTACAAATTTCTCGCAGTGGCAGCCAACGTGCTCACGCCCACACAGCAGGTAATTGAAAAAGGTAGCGCGACGGAGGAGGCGTACTGAGACCAATCGCAGCGAACCGCCGGTCGCATCTCTTCAGGATCCGTGCCCAGTTCGATTCTCTCCAGCCCCTGCGGCCAAACCCGTTCTCGATGCTGAATCTCGGCCACCACGAGATCGAAACGGGCAGCGACATCAGGCGATTGCGTCTTCCCTCGGACCCCATATGACCAAGTTGAATAAGAAGATGAACGCCGACACCGTCTGGATGCCAAAGCAAGACTGGCCCGACCGTTTCAATTCCCTGAAGAACGTGCCTCCGATTTTCCGCATGGTTTGGGAGGCGGCGCCGGGCGTGGTGGCAGCCAGCCTGGCGTGCCGTTTGTTTGCCGCAGCCCTGCCGCTGGGCATGTTACTAGTCACACGGCGGATCATTGATGCGATTTATGTGCTGACTTCCCAGCACACCCGGCTGCCCGGGGGATTCTGGGGCCTGGTAGCACTGCAGTTCGCCATGGCCTGCATGGTGATCATTCTCGCTCGCCTCATCGATTTTTGCGATACGAACCTCAACGAACGCTACACGCGCCACGTCAATATCAGGGTGATGCGGCACGCCGCGACCCTGGACCTGAGCAGTTTCGAAGATCCGCAGTTCTACGACAGCCTGGAACGCGCCCGCGTGCAGGGAGCGG
>DASXNP010000099.1:0-5587 GCA_036494985.1 Binataceae bacterium (SeqCode) | reverse complement strand
ACGATTCGGCTTGCGTCGTCCGATCCCCCGTTGTCGGTGATTTTCGATATAAGCGGTCCGGTCAAATTCGACAAGCATTTCGAGAGCGGATCGGGTTACTCCACGCTAATCGTTCATCTCGACAAAACCTCCCCGGACTCGAAGCTCGACAACCATATCGTGTTCGACCGATCGATCTTCAAAGATTGCGACGTCAAGACCGAAAACGGCGGTACAACCGTCATCGTGAACACCGTGCCGGTCGCCCGGTTCGCGATCATTCCGCTAGAAGAGCCCAGTCGGCTACTGGTGACCTTCACGCCGCAATCTCGCGACAGCGGAGAAGAGACTCCGGGAGGTTGACCCTCTGGCGCATCGATCGATCAAGCCAATCCGCGTCACTTCACAATCGCGGTCCCGAAGGGTTTGAAGCTTTGAGGACGCGATGAATAACACCATAGAAATTGATAGCTGCGACTCACCGATCGGGACGATTAGAGTCGCACTTCGAAACCGACGCGTATGCGCGATCGCATTTGCCGACCGATGGGACCGTGCAGCCGTGCACCTCAGACGCCGATTCGGCGCTGACCTGGTTGAACGCACCGAGATTGCTGAAGGTGCCGGTGCCGCATGCCTTCGCCGATACTTCGCTGGCGATCTCTTGGCCCTCGAGGAGGTAGAGATCGATCTCGTGGGCACACCGTTTCAGCTCGCCGTCTGGCAAGCCTTGCGCGCGATTGCGCCGGGAACAACCGAGTCGTACGGCTCGATCGCGCGCACGGTCGGTCGTCCGCTGGCGGCGCGGGCGGTTGGAGCGGCCAACGGAGCCAATCCTATCAGCCTGGTGATCCCGTGCCATCGCGCCATCGGCGCTGACGGCAGCTTGGTCAACTATGGCGGAGGCCTAGAACGTAAGAGCTGGCTACTGGACCACGAGCGAGGTGCTCGATCGATCATCGCTGCGTCGGGCGGGGGACGGTCAAAACCGGTTGCGGACCGGCGAACGGGTCATTCGAAAACGTCGGCGAATTTGAGACCGATGAACTCGAGCACAACCTCGGCGTAAACCCTAAGCCCCCAGAGGAAGCCGTCGACCGGTATCCGCTCGTCGTTGCCGTGGAACAGCGACCCAAAGGGTAGATGGGGTGTGAGCTTTACCGGCGAAAAACCGTAACACACCGCGCCCAGCCGCGCGTAGAACTTGTTGTCCGTCGCCCCGGGTATCATCCATGCGACGGTGTGCGCCCCCGGGTCGGCCGCCTCGACCTTGCGGGTGATCAAGTCGAATAGCGGGGTATCGGCACTGGCCTCTGCGGGCGGCGCGGTCTTAAGCAGCTTAAAACTGGGCTCTGGGCCGACGATTGAGCGCAGCTCAGCCATGAAGCTTTCGGGATCCTCACCTGGCAGCGTGCGTCCATCAAGGACCACCGACGCTTGGCCCGGAATCACGTTGTCCTTGTATCCACCTCGAACGATGGTCGCAGAGACCGTGTTGGAGAGCAGGGCATTGAAAAGCGGCGGCAGACCTTCCTGGGACACGTGGAGCCGGTCCAGCAAACCGCGAATGAGCGGGGTCATGCGTTCGCGCATCGGGGTTTTCGCGATCTTCACAATCAACTCCGACAGTCGCACGATTACGTTGTCAGTGCGCGGCATCGAACCATGCCCGGGCTTGCCGTGAACTGTCATCTCGACCGTGACGTAGCCTTTCTCGGCGACTTGGATCGGATAGAGGCGGCGATCGCCAAAGAACATGGTGAAGCCGCCGGCTTCGTTCAGCACATAGCCGGCGCGGATGAGGTCGGGATGCTGTTCAACCAGATATCGGGCGCCGAGGTCGGAGCCGGCTTCTTCGTCGGCGACGGCAGCCAGAATCAGGTCGCGGCGCGGGATCGCCCCCGAACGGCGCAGTGCCGTAAAAATAGCTATATCCATCGCCGCCTTGTTCTTCATGTCCAGGGCGCCGCGGCCCCAAACGCATCCCTGGTGAATCTCCCCGCCGAACGGCGCGCGCGACCAGCTTTTGATCTCCGCCGGCACGACATCGGTATGAAACGAGATCATCAGCGGATCACCGTCGGGTGTTTTTGCACTACCTCCCTCGATTCTGGCAATGAGATTGGCGCGGGTTGGTGCGCTTTCGATCACGATCGGATCGATTCCGTCGCGTTCCAGAATCGGCCGGATGTAGTCGGTTGCGGTTCGCTCGTTTCCCGGCGGATTGGTGGTGTCGAGGCGCAGCAGCTGCTGCAACATTTCGAGGGCCTGCTTCTGGATCTTGTGCCACGCGGTTTTGCTCATTTGTCCTTTGCCGGTTCGTTCGGACGGCAGTAGAGTTTAGCTCGCAAGTCAACGCGGTTGTAGTCTTGGCGCAATCTGGCCTTAAATTCGACGCGTGGATGATGCGACTCGAAACAACACGCCAATGCCCGCCGAGGCTTGTATCCTTTGCGAGGCGAAATCGTTTCGCTTTCTGGTTCTGGGGTTTGATCGGATGCAATCGCGCCCCGGTGATTTTCGCTACTACCGCTGCGAAGCGTGTGGCCTGGTCGCCCAGCTCCCGACTCCCAGCCCGCTCCAAATCGCGGAGTTCTACCCCGAGGATTACGAGCCTCACGGTGGGGCACGCCCGCTGAATCGCCGCAGGCTTATCAACCGATTGGCGATTTCACACTTCTATTCGGTTGCCAGTGTCGCGACGCCGCCCCCGATACGCGCACTGTTCCGGTCGCTCTCGGGACGAGTCATGCACGATCTGGTCGAGCCTCATGGTCGGAATCGGATGCTCGACGTCGGCTGCGGTGCCGGGGAGCTGATGGCGCAGCATCGCGAGCTGGGCTGGAGCGTGACCGGAATTGAACCCGACTCGCACGCAGCCGCTTTGAGTCGCGACCGCGGGCTGGAAGTCCATCATGGAACGGTGTTCGACGCACCGCTGGGCGGCCGCAACTTCGACGTGATTCTGATGAGCCAGGTCATCGAGCACCTTCCCGATCCGGTCGAGGCTTTGCGGCACGCGGCGCGGTGGCTAGCTCCGAGCGGGAAGGTCGTGCTCATAACTCCGAACGCATCGAGCCTGTGTTTCAAGCTTTTTGGATCGCGCTGGTTTCCGCTCGAAGCTCCCCGCCATCTGTTCCTGTTCGATCCCAACACGATAAGGCTGCTGGCGGCCAAGGCGGGCCTCGAATGCAGGTCCTCCAAGACCCGCTGCGAAGGATGGATCGTCGACTATAGTATCCACTATCAGCAAACCCAGTCCGCCGTTTTGCCGGCGGATCTATCGGAGCGAGAGTTGATGGTCAAACAGTCCGAGCGAATCCGGACAAAACATCAACTCGCCCGCAAACTGGTCGCACCGTTGCTGTCGGTCGGCGCCTTTTTCGGCCGCGGAGATTTGATCAGAGCTGAACTCGTGGCTCGGAATGCACGGGCGATCCTCGAAGACGACGGTCAAGCCCGGCGATAGGAGGCTGCGGTACTTTCAGAAGATGAGTCCCGGATTCGCTAGTCGACGAGTCTTGATTACCGCGATCAGCCTCTACTTCGCGCTTGCCTATTCGGGGGCGGGCGCCGATGAGGTTTCCGCTCGCGCAAAGGACACGAATCTGGGTGTCGCGCTGTCCCCTGCCCATATTCCATTTCAAACCGGCGGAGACATCGATCGATTCTTCGAGCAAGCGGCGCAAATCGGCGCCCACGTGACTTGGATCATCGAGTGGCAGTCGATGCCGCCGAGTTTGCAGTTTCGAGTGATCGAAGAGATGACTCGCCGGCACGGGCTGCGGTTCTATCTTTATCTAAGCCCGATTGCGCTTACCGGCGGACGGCGAGATCCGGCTATACCATCAGCGATTGGAGGATCCAGCTTTGGCGCGCCGGCCGTGCGTAGCGCGTTTACAAAACAGGCTATGGAATTGGCCGGGCTCCGACCCGACCTGCTGGGGCTCGCAACCGAAGTTAATTTTCTTGCCGCGAACCCCGATGAGTTCGAAGCGTTCGTGACCTTGGCCCGCGACACCTACGCTGCGATCAAGCGTCAGAATCCGGATCAAACCGTTACGATCAGCTTTCAGTGGGACGTGATGGCGGCTCACGCGCAGTTCGGATTGCTGGCGAAGTTTGCCAAGGCCGTGGACGTTTATTCGTTCACGACCTATCCGGACGCGTTCGGTTCATCACCCGCTCTGCCCGCGCCGGAATATTATTTGGCAGTCCGCAAGATTCTGCCGACCGAGCGAATCGGGTTTGCAGAAATCGGCTGGAGCTCCGCGGTGCCTAGCAGCGAGGATCAACAGGCGGAATTCTATGGCTCAATTCCGCGATTGTTTGGCGGCCTCGGAGCCGACTTCCTGACGCTCGCATTGATGCACGACGTTCCGATTTTCACGGGGTCCCTCGCCCGACTGAATTTCGTTGGGATCCGTACCTTGGACGACAAACCGAAGCCGGCGTGGCATGTGGTACTCGACTTGCCGAAACTTCACTAATCGGAGGTTGGCGATCGACGACAGGGAGAAAAAGGCAGCGATTTGCGGAGCAAGCGTTTAGGCGGCGGCTTGCTGCCTAGCCGATCCGGTTGGCCTCATTTTGGTTCTCCAATCGACGTATTAGTGAGTCGTCTCATCCGACTCCACAAATCCGTCAAGCGGAGTGTAGGGGTCGCCGACGTCGACAAATCGGCGCCACAAAAAGCCTTAGTTGCTCGAGCGATGGCGAGCCGGGCCCTCGGGGAGCGACAGGTTGTGGGCGGAGTTCACCAGGGAAACGTGGGTAAACGCCTGCGGGAAGTTGCCGAGCAATCGGCCCGCTGCTGGGTCGTACTCTTCGGAGAGCAGCCCAACGTCATTGCAAAGCGAGACGAGCCGCTCAAAGAGCTCATGTGCTTCGTGCTGGCGCTGCGCCAGCACGAGATTGTCTACCAGCCAGAATGAGCAGGGAAGAAAGACTCCTTCGCCCGCGGGCAGTCCGTCTACGTCGGTCTCGGTGCGATAGCGCATCACCAACCCGTCGGACATCAATTCGCGGCGGATGGCCTCGAGCGTGCCCACGACCCGCGCGTCGTGGGGCGACAGAAAGCCGACCAACGGAATCATTAGTAATGCCGCGTCAAGCGTGTCGGCACCATAGTACTGTACGAACGCGTTGCGCCGTCGATTGAAGCCTTGCTTGCAGACGTCGCGGTGGATCCGGTCGCGTAATTTGCGCCATCGGTCGAGCGGTCCCGCTTGATTGCCTCCCTCGACCGCTTTTAGTGCTCGATCGAGCGCGACCCAAGCCATCACCTTCGAATGCGTGAAATGGCGCCGCGGCCCCCGGACTTCCCAGATTCCCTCATCGGGCTGGTTCCAGACTTTCTCCAGATGCTCTATCAGTGCCGCCTGCAGATGCCACGCCTCTGGCGACGAAGGGCTGCCGCTGCGGCGGCCAAGGTGGGCCGCGTCCATGATTTCACCGTACACATCAAGTTGAAATTGTTCGTGTGCCGCGTTTCCGATGCGTACGGGCCTGCTCCCCTGATAGCCCGAGAGCCACGAAAGTTCGAACTCGGTAAGCCGGCGCTCGCCCCGATGCCGTACATGATCTGAAGGTCGCCGGGGCTTCCAGC
>DASXNP010000098.1:0-1685 GCA_036494985.1 Binataceae bacterium (SeqCode) | reverse complement strand
TCGCAAATTCCGTCTACTCCGGCGTGCCGTCGCACGTCTTTGGACTCGAGCAGGTCATCGACATCGGTCCCATGAGCGGCAAATCCAACGTGCATTTCTGGCTCGAGCGTCGTGGCATTCCCGCCAGCGACGAAATCGTGGATCGGATCTATGCCCGCGCCAAGCAGTCCGATCACACCCTCACCGACGCCGAGATCCTCGATTGCGTGAAGTTCCCCACCCGTCCCCAACATTAACTTTCCTGAGAGCCTGTGAGTCTTGGGTGCCCCAGGTTCGCGCGCGTTTGTTGCGCGCTAACCTGGGGGTTCGAACTGCAAGGACCGCGAAGTCGAAGGTAGGCCATCTGCCACGCGGCGCACGTAACAAATGTCGTGTCCCGACCGTAATCCCCGAAAGCAACCCAGCCGGTCCATTCGCGTTGTAAGATGACCCAATCAGCTCATGCCCACCGGTTCCCGCGCCGAAGTGTCGGATCTCTATCCCTCGGTTCACGAGGAGGTAGCTCGACTCTCGGCCGCTCCCGAAATTCGCTCGGCCTTCAATTGGTTTCGCGCGCAGGAGCCGCAGCTTTCCCATTGGCAGGCGGAAATGGCCCGCATTGCAGCCCCGCCCTTCGGAGAAGCTCCGCGCGCCGCCTGGCTATCGGAGCGCTTCCGCGAGATCGGACTCGACGACGTGCGGGTCGATGACGTAGGCAACGTCTTCGGCATTCACCCTGGATTCGGAAAGCGGTACATCGCGCTGAGCGCGCACATCGACACCGTCTTTCCTGCCGGCACTCCACTCAACATCCGCCAGCAGGGAACTCGCCTCTACGGCCCAGGTGTTTCGGACAACGGCGCTGGCGTGGCCGCACTTCTCGGGATCGCCGCACTTCTCCGTTCGGTGCGTATCCGTCATGCCATGCCATTTTTGTTCATCGGCAACGTCGGCGAGGAGGGCGAGGGCGATCTGCGCGGTATGCGCCACATTTTTGCCACGCCGCGCTGGAAAGATTCCATCGCGTACAGTCTGATTCTCGACGGCGCCGGCTCCGATACCATCGTGGCGGAAGCTCTGGGCAGCCGCCGCTTCGAAATCATCGTGCGCGGTCCCGGCGGTCACTCCTGGAGCGATTTCGGCGCGCCGAATCCCATCGTCATCCTCGCCCGTGCGATCGAGCAATTCTGCCAAACGCCTGTCTCCTCGACGCCCAAGAGCACCTTCAATATCGGCGTCATTCGTGGAGGCACTTCCGTCAATTCCATTCCGGAGTCAGCCAGCATGCGCGTTGATCTGCGTTCGACTTCTACTACCGAACTCGAGCGTCTGGAACGTTCCCTGCGCGTGTGTCTGGATCAGTCAGTCGAAGCCGAGCAGCGCGCCGCCGACCATCGCGCCTCTGCGCAGCGCAAGACGCATTCCGTCACCTGCGAAGTGGTGGTGATTGGCGATCGTCCTGCCGGAGAGTTGGACCCCAACGCGCGGCTGCTGCAAGTGATACGCGCCGTCGATGCCCACCTTGGCAACGTGGCCCAGGTACAGCGAGCTTCTACCGACGCGAATATTCCTCTCTCGCTGGGTCGCGAAGCCATTGCCATCGGCGGCGGCGGTTCCGGCGGCGGTGCTCACACCCTGCAGGAATGGTTCGACTGCAACGGCCGCGAACTCGGGTTGAAGAGAATTCTGCTCACATTACTCGTGCT
>DASXNP010000097.1:0-6996 GCA_036494985.1 Binataceae bacterium (SeqCode) | reverse complement strand
GTCCTTGCCGAAATTGCGCGAGAGATTGACGATCTTCAAAACCGGGAGCTGCTCGCGAATTTTGAGCAACCGCCCCAGCGAGTCGTCGCTGCTGCCGTCGTTCACGGCGACCACCTCGTAGAGCACCCCCAGCCTTTCCAGGACCGGAATCAAGCGCGCGAAGAATGCCTCGAGGTTGGCGGCCTCGTTGTAGACCGGAACCACCATCGACAACACGATGCGGGTTTCGAGCTGGGGGGAGACCGCCGCCGCGGCCGTCGGTTCAGCGCGCATCGACTTTGATGCTATCGTCTGACTTCACAAATGCAAAATCGCCGGCGCGGCGGTTCAGCGGCGAATCGCGAAAAGATCATAATAGCGCGCGCCGGTGCCGGGGTAGCGCCTGATGAATGCGACACAAGGCTCTTGACGCATGTCACCCCAGCCCTTCTCGTCGCGGTGCGAGAGCATCAGGTAGGTAGCGGCGGATTGTTCCCCGATCCATTTGCACCCATCGTGCTGCGGCGGCGCCGCGGGCAGTAGCACAAAGCCCGCGTCTGCATAAAACGCCGCTCGACGATCCGATGCGATGATCGTTTTGGGCGAAGGATCGCGACTGGCGAGGTCGCGCGCCGCATATCGAAAACCCCGCATGTCGTAGCCAATCGGCCACAACGTTTCGGGCAGCATTACCATCACCAAGATCAGGGCAGGCGTGCACGCGGGTAGCGCCCGGAACACTCTCCAGTCGAGGGCGGCGAGGCGGATCGAAATCGCTTCGAGTCCGACCATCGTCCATCCGATCGTCCAAGGAAAAATATGAAACATGAAGCGCGGGCCGGTGTAGATCGCCGCCAAGGCGACAAAATAGAAGAGCGTGATTGCGCCCAGCAGCGCCTCGGGCCAATTTGCGAAGAGATTCCAGCCGCGCTTCCACAGTCCGACGAGGAGCAACCCAAACGGAAGCGCCCCGGCGGCAAGCTCGAAGTATCGAAACGACCTGATTAACTCACCCCCCGAATGCCTTAGATAGCCGAGAGGATCGGCTAGGAGCGGCGCGAGCAGATGCGGCGCGCCGCCCAGCGATTGTGCCTGGGCCGCGCTGCGCGGATTGGTTGCGGCTTCAATGTCGTCGAGGATCGCGAAGTTCAGCTCGCCGCTAAGCGTCCAGCTGCCGGTCCGGCTGTGCTGCAAGATCAGGTAGGGCGAAGCGACCAGTAAAAAGCACGTCGTGTAGGTCGCGGCGAACACCCACGCCGATTTGAAGCTCCATTGTCGCCACAGCCAGGCACCGGATACGAGGAACGGGGCGATTAGGAGAGGGAAGCCGATCGCTTCGGAGCGATAGAGGTAACCGAGTCCCGCGAACGCTCCGCCGGCGCCGAGCAGCCAGACTCGCGACCGCCTAATGGCCAGAGTTGTAAGCCAAAGCGACCCCGCCATCAGGCACACGAACCCCGCCTCGGTGCGCACGTTGGCCGAGTAATTGGCCATCGCCGGATGGAACGCGGCCAAACCCGCCGAACCGATCGCGATCTCGCGCCGCTTAAATACTTCGCGCATCAAGGCGTACAGGAGCGGAATCGTGGCCGTGCCGGTCACGGTCGAAACCAGATTGCCCGCCGCTTCCCAATCGGGGATGGCACGATGCATTTGCGCGATTGTCCACGGGTAGGCGGGCGGAAAGACTCCCGCCAGCACCTTCCCGGCGTTGCTCGCGCCGTAGTCCATGGCGATCCAGATGAACGACATTCCGTCGCCGCTGATGCAAAAGCTGGTCGCGCTAAGGTAAAGCCGAATCAGGAGCCCGCTAAGAGTCAGAATCGCAACGACCCGTGCTTCGGGCATCCGAGCGATGGCGAAGGGAAGCCAGTCGCCCGACTCTCGGCGCGTTTCGTTCACCTAACCAAGCCTACTTGCGGCCGGGCCGGCGCGAAACCAAGGCGCCGGAGCGGCTGGATTTTCAGGCGAACCGGGGCTTTGCTCTCGCCTTACTGCTACGCTGCCCGTTTGATCGCGCCGGCCTTCGAATGCCAGAGTTCGTGATGACGTCGGATGCGACTGTTGATATATCCGGGCACGTTGAAGTTCTCGTAGTAGCGGATGTCGCAGTGGCTGACTTCAATCATAAAGGCCGAGGTCTGAAAGTCCGACAGATAGACCGGATAACGGCCGTAGTGATCGAAGGTGTAGCGCATATAAGCTTTCGCCGCCTCGACGCACCACGAAGCGACCTTCGATTTCTTGTGAGCGCGCACCGCGTCGCGCACGGCCGGCTTGAAAGGCCCCTTCTCAATTGCGAGAAACTCGGAACCCTTGCCCATGAAGACGCCGCTGCCGTACTTGCCTTCCAGCACGTGATCCACCACTTCCTCGGGGCTCGCGTTCCAGGGCGCCGGCAGGCCGCAGCCTTCAAGCACGCCCTTTAGCCCGACGAAGTTTTTCGCCCCATTGAAATCCGTGCTCACCATGTTGAGGCCCTTCGCCTTATCCTGGAATCCGCCCAGCACCACGTCGGTGTTGGTCGAATGGTTCCACGATCCGAGCCCCAGCGATTCCGCCGCCAAGCGGATATTCTGAATTGCCATTGCCGGCGGGTTGCACTCGGTGGCGAAGAAGAAGGTCTCCCAGTAACGCTGCGTCAAGTCGTAGTCGAGTCGATGCTTCTTGACCCACGGCTTAAGCCCGGCGCTTTGGCCGGTCGCCTCATCGATAATGTTCCAGCCCAGGAACTCGAAGGCGGCAAAGAGGTAATTTACCATCTCGTGCGCCATGCCGAAGACCGGAATGAACATCGTCGAGCCGGGCTTGTTCGAGTTGAATTGGTAGATTCCCCACGGACGCCCGGGTAGCAGCGACCAGTCGCAATCGAGCCGCTGGTCGCTCAGCTTGATCATTCCCTCGCGGTACCATTTTAGGACCTTCGAATAATCTTCGGGACCTTCGATCTCGACCACCTTTTCCCGATCGTAGGTCGGGCGATACAGCCACGTCCCGCGATCGTTTACCACCACCATGTTTACCGCGGCATCGTTGCAGGGGCCCGGGATGGTGCGGCCCGCCATGCAGACCATGGTCGAAAGATTTTCATTGAGCCCGATGTCTCCTGCGACAATCCCATTTGGGCCGCAGGCCGCCCACAAGAGTATCGCTTCTTCGAGTTCCGAGAGCGGCTCCGGCGCGGATAGGTTGTTGCCCTCCCAGGTCAGCGGAGTGCTGCCGGGTTCGAAGCGCCCTGGGTCGTGGAATGAGAGTCGATTGCCGGAGGCTCCGTGGATCTCCTCCCCGCTGATGTCTTTGGAAAAGCCCTTGAACACCCGCCGCGTGCGTTGGCCGGCCAGCAGGCGGAACAGGGTATCGCTTTGCTCGAAGGCGTAATTCAGCAATTCGTGTTCGTCCATCGGCACACCTTGGTTTCGGATTGAGTTTTCGCAGTCCGTCAGAAGCTATATCTACTGACGCATTACGTTGGAGGCTTGCAAGCCCTTTGGGCCTTGCGACAGTTCGAACTCGACGTTGTCGCCCTCTTGGAGCGACTTAAAGCCCGTCGCGCTGATTGAGCTGTAATGCACGAACACGTCCTTGCCGTCTTCCATAGTGATAAAGCCGTAGCCTTTCTTGGGGCTGAACCACTTGACCTTGCCGGTCGCCATGACGCTCTGGAGCCTCCCTATAACGGCGCGACCGGCGGCCGCCACGCTCATCGTGTTTCGCGTCTAAGCCGTGTCAAGCACCGCTAAATCAGCATAGCCGTGCGGTATACCACAGGCCGAGTTTTGTGCCAAACGGTGAAACCAGAACCAAGCTTGACCCGATTCATCACAGCCCGACGGGAGCTTAAGCCTTAGCGCTTTAGCTTCCAGACCAGCGGGCGGGCATGCATATGACAGTGGTCGGGAAGCTGACGCATCACCTCATCGATCACAAAGTTGTCGGCCCCATACTTCGCGCGAGCCACCAACGAAAGGGTTTCGACGATGAAGGCGCGTTCCTCAGCGGTGGCGCTTGTCCGATGGTCCCCCAAAACCGCCATCGGAGTGTCGCACGAATCGCAGTCCAGCACCGCAAACCTAACGGGCGAAGCGAATTGACAGTACTGCTGGGTGTACGACTTCAGCTCACAGAGTTCACATTTGGCCATGGCGCTTCGATGCCGCCGGGGCGACCGGGTATATCAATCTCGGCCTCGATCTGTCTGCGGCAGGGCTGGATTTGAGAACCAGCTCGACGGCCGATCCTGATTTTAGCCCGAGTGCGACAACCCCATCGTCACCGACCGCGCAAGGATCACGAGTCCCGCCGCCTTGTCATCATGGCGCAGCTGAGGCGGCGGGCGACGCTTCGGCTTTGGCCGCCTTCTTCTTGCACCGGTAAACGCTGCTCTTGGAAATCTTCAGATCGGTCGCAACTTCCTTGGCCTTCTTGCCCGAGTTCAGTTCACCCATTACGGCGTCGCAATCGACCTTTGCCGCATGCGCAGTCGCCACACCTATCTCAAGGCTCATAGTCAGTGCCAGAAACGCGCCGGCAGCAACAACCGTGATCTTTTTGAGCACTTGGCTTCCCCTCCACGAGAAACTATTCGAGTTGCAGCCGAGTATCCCAGAAACCAAATTCCAAGTGAAGCGGCCGCCTCCTTCTCCCGCCTGCGCTACTCGGGTTTAAGCCGGCGATCAGAAAATCCCTCGCGCACAATGGCGGCGCAGGTAGCACCGCCCGTCGAATTCAATGGTTCCTTCCGCCATCAGCTTGTCCAAATGCAGCCGCATCGAATTATTCTCGACCGAATCGATCCAGATCAAATCGTAGTCTTTGCGGAAGATGATTCGCCGCTTGACTATTTCGTTAAAGGTGCGAGGTTGCGCCAAAAAATCCAGCAAAGTCCGCTCGCGCTGGTAGATGACGCCTAGGTAGCGGTCGATCGCTGCTTGGGTATCGTTCTCGACGACAGCTGCTTCGTGGAAGCTTACCAGCGTCTTCGCGCCGGCGCGGCGAATCTTTTCGATCGATTCGATAAATTCGACGAGCCCCGACGTCCGATCGCCGTAGACCGGTCCGAAACGCGTCAGATCACAATCCGCAACAAACAGCACGCCCTCGCGCTCGAAGAAGAAGCAGCAATGGCCTCCGGTGTGGCCGGGCGTATGCATTACGCGTACGCGCGTGTGGCCGAGATCGAACACCTCGCCATCGCTGAGTTCATCGATGTCCTCGCCCGCCTGGTAGTGGAACTGATCGACAACCAGGGGACGGAATTTTCTGGCGGCTTCGGGTTGGAGCCCGTAGTACTCGATCATCGTGTCGAGCGATCTGAGCGCCGGCGCGTCCCGGCCGTGCAGATAGAGCGGCGCGTCGCGATAAAGCGAGTTACCCGCGCCGTGATCCTCGTGATAGTGGCTGTTGAACACCAGATCGATCGCCCGCTTTGTGATCCGGCCACGAAGTTCGCGGACCAACAGCGACGGATCGATGAGCGCCGTCCGATCGTCCTCGATTAAGATTGAGTTCCCGTACGGATAGCGGCCGTTCTTCGGACCCAGAATGACTTTGATTCGACCGAAGCGCCGGGTGTCGGGTTCGAGCACCTGATTCACCCCGCGCTGGGAAATTTCGGATCGCGCCGTTCCTTCAGCGCCGCGATCCCCTCGCCTATGTCTTCGGAAAGAAACCCTATCATCTCCAGCGCAAGTGAGTTATCGAACGCCGGTCCCGCGACCCGCAGCCAATTGTTCAAGGATCGCTTGGTCCAGCGGATCGCATGCTGCGGTCCGCGCCCTAGCTTGCGCGACACTTCAATCGCCTTGTCCATCAACTTGTCCGCTGGTACGCACAGGCTCACCAAGCCAATTCGCTCCGCTTCGCGACCGTCGATGAAATCCGCGGTCAGCAGGTAGTACTTGGCCCGCGCCATGCCGCACAAGAGCGGCCAGATGATCACCGCGTGATCGCCCGCCGCCACGCCCAACCGAATGTGCCCGTCGGTTATCCGCATCGCTTCCGAAGCGATACTGATATCGGCCATCAGCGCGACTGCCAGCCCCGCGCCTACCGCCACGCCGTTGATTGCCGAGACGATCGGCTTGTCGCAATTGATCATGTTGTAAACCAGGTCGCCCGCTTCGCGCCACATCCGCGCGATGGTCGCAGGGTTGCCCTTCATGCCGTCGATCATGTCGAGGTCGCCGCCTGCCGAGAATGCTTTGCCCGCACCGGTCACGAGCGCGACGCGCGTCTCAGGATCGTCATCGAGGCTTTTCCAAACCTGGGTCAATTCCCAATGAAGCCGATGGTTCGTGGCATTGTATACCTCGGGTCGATTCATCGTGATTAGCATCACGCCGTCGTCCAAGCGTTTGAAGGTCAGGTGTTCAAATTCTTCGTACTTCATCGCTCACCTCGCGATCCTGTCTTAATACATTGCAACCGTGCGCGCGCCCACACTCGTACCCGCGGTCACTCCAGCTGGATCTCGCCGCGCAGGTACTCGACCGCCCGGCCACCAATCGCGACGCGCTCGCCGCGCAGCTCGCATCGCAGTTCACCCCCACGCCGCGATAGTTGCTGTGCGAGCAGAGTTCGCTTGCCCAGGCGCGCGGCCCAATATGGGATCAGCGTGCAATGCGCCGAACCGGTCACCGGATCCTCCGCGACACCGGCCTTGGGCGCGAAGAACCGCGATACGAAGTCGGCCTCAGACCCGGGGGCGGAAACGATAACGGCGAAGGTATCGAGCATCGCGATTCGCTCGAAGTTCGGCCGCATGGCGCGGACTTCATCTTCGCGATCAAATACGAGCAGAAGATCGCGGGCCTGAAGGGCTTCGCGAGGCCGCGCGCCCAGCGCCGAGATCAATTCGTCGGAGACTTGGACCGGCTTGCCGGGCCTTGATGGAAATTCCATCACGAGCAGATCCCGGCTGCGTACCACGCTGAGTTTGCCGCTCCTGGTCTCAAAGGTGATTTCCCGCTGCGCCGGGAAGTACTCGCCAAACATCACGTAGGCGGCCGCCAAGGTCGC
>DASXNP010000096.1:0-4436 GCA_036494985.1 Binataceae bacterium (SeqCode) | reverse complement strand
TGCGGCGTAGACGCTCGACAGTCACTTCAATATGAAGCTGACCCGTGCCCGACAGAATTATGTCGTGAGTTTGGGCGTCGCGATGCATTTCCAGCGCCGGGTCTTCTTCGACCATCTTATGCAGCGCAAGACTCGCCTTCTCCTCGTCACCCTTGGTTTTGGGTCGAATCGCAAATGAAATTAGCGGTTGAGGTTTCGGGGGCGGATTGAACAACACCGGCGTTTTCTCGTCCGCCAGGCTGTCGTTGGTGAACGCTTCCTTGAGTTTCGCCACCGCGACGATTTCCCCCGGCAGGGCCGAGGCGATGGGGGACTGCTTCTTTCCCTCCAGCCGCAGCAACTGCCCGAACCGTTCCTTGACCTGATGGGTGACGTTGAGCACGCTCGAATCGCTTAGCGCCTGTCCGCTCACCACCCGGAAGATTGAGAGTTTGCCGGCAAACGGATCATTTACGGTTTTGAAAACGAATGCCGAAAAAGGCGCCTTGGGATTAGGTTCAAGTTCGAGCGCCTGGCCTTTTACTCCATCGGTCGCCCCGATCGGAGGGCGCTCGGCCGGCGACGGCAGCAGCGACACGATTGCATCCAGCAGCGGCCCCTCGCCGATGTTCTTCGCCCCCGATCCGCACAGCAGCGGCGTGATCTTACCAGCGCATACCGCCGCTCTCAGGGCGGTCCGCACTTCGCCGGCCTCCAATGTCCCGGACTCTAGATACTTCTCCAGGAGCGCGTCGTCGGTCTCCGCGACGACTTCGCAAAGGGCGGTCCGCGCCCTTTGGGCTTCGGAGGTCAGTTCGCCATTTAGGTCCTCTTCGCGGGGCTTCCCGTTCGCGTCGGGATACAGCAGCGCCTTCATCGAAAGCAGATCGACGACGCCCTTGAAAGCCAGCTCGGCGCCGATCGGAATGGTTAGCGGCGCGAGCTTGGCGCCGAGGCTCTTTTCGAGATCGTCCACGGCGGAGCTGAAGCTCGCCCGCTCGCGATCGAGCCGCGAGACGAATGCGATCCGTGGCAAGCCTAGCTCAGAGGCGGCCTCCCACAGCTTCTCCGCCTCGACCTTCAGGTCTCCGCCAGGGCTGACCACGAAGACCACTCCGTCCACGGCATGAAGCGTGTTGATACTGTCGGGCAGAAACGCCGAATAGCCGGGCGTGTCGCAGATTATCACCTCGGTTTTCTTCCAATTGAGATGATGGAATCCGGTGCTAATCGAAACATGCCGGACGAGTTCTTCGGGCTCGAAATCTGTCGACGCGGTTCCGTCATCGGGCCGGCCGAGCCTGCCGACCGCGCCCGCCGTGAACAACATCGCTTCGGCGAGCTGGGTTTTGCCGGTACCGCCCTGCCCGACTATCGCGATTGTTCTCAGACGCGCGATTTCCTCCACAGCCATAGGAATTCACCTTCTCTTTTGGAATTCATCGGTCGGCGACCCCGGCTTGCGCACCGGCAAGCATCGGTAACACGGCCGCCCTCAAAGGTGCACGCAGGGGGACCTTCTGCTGCTGTATGGTTACGGTTCGTACGCTCCTTCAATACTTACCTCCCCGCTCACTATCCGCGAACGCCCCGACGCCGTTTTCAGTACCAGCGCGCCGTCGGAGTCGATCCCGCACACCCGTCCCCGAATCCGACTGGAACCGTCGATCACCGTGACGGTCCGGCCAGTCAGCGCGGAATAACTCTCCCACGCTTCACGCATCGCGCCGAAACCGCGATGCTCCATCTCCTTGTAACGAATCTGTAATCGATCAAACAACGCTGCGGCAAGAGTAAGCCGATTGCATGGCGTGCCGGTTTCGATTCGGATTGAGGTCGCTTTGGAGTGCAGCTCCTCGGGAATATCTGACGCCTTGATATTGACGTTGATTCCGATGCCCAGCAGCACGCAGTTCAAGCGATTGTTTCGATCGGTGACAGCCTCAGCGATCAACCCCCCTGCTTTGCGTCCGCGAAGCCACAAATCGTTCGGCCATTTCAGCGCGACCATCCCCGGGGCGAACTGTGAAACGGCGTCGGCCACTCCGACACCGGCCACCAGGCTCAAGCGGGGGACTTCGGCGATCGGAATCGACGGACGGAGTACGATGGTCATGTAGAGGTTGAGCCCCGCCGGTGAATGCCACTTGCGGCCCATCCGCCCGCGCCCCTTAGTCTGCTCCTCGGCAACTACGACCGTTCCCTGCGGCGTTTCGTCGCGCGCGAGTTGAGCCGCATGGTCCTGAGTGGAAGACAGCTCCGCGAAGTAGTGTACGCGCCATCCGATCGTCCCGGGCGTTCCCTTTTCGATCGATTGGTACGGGTTTCCAGCCATCGGCTCACGCTACTTCGATTCGCATGCTCAAGTCGACTGAACGGGCGGAATGGGTCAGCGCGCCTGCCGAGATCAGATCGACGCCCGTTTCCGCAATCGCCCGCACCGTGGGCAGCGACACCCCGCCGGACACCTCGAGAATCGCGCGTCCGTCCGCGATTCGGACGGCGTTTCGAATCTGCCCCAAGCTCATATTGTCGAGGAGAACTATGTCTGCACCGTTACTGATCGCGTCTTTTACCTGATCGAGGGTTTCGCATTCGATCTCGATCTTGAAGGTATGCGGGGCGCGCCGCCGCGCCCGCTTCAGGGCGGCTGCTACGCTCCCCGCCGCGGCGATGTGGTTCTCCTTGATCAACACACCGCTGTCGAGCCCGAAGCGATGGTTGTCTCCGCCGCCGATCCGTACCGCGTACTTTTCGAGCGCTCGAAGCCCCGGATGGGTCTTTCGCGTATCGACGATCCGCGCCCGCGTGCCCGCGATCGCGTCGACATACTGCGAGGTGAGCGTCGCGATTCCCGACATCAATTGCACAAGATTCAACGCGGTGCGCTCGGCGCTCAAAAGTCCCGCGAGCAACCCCTCGAATTCTGCAGCGATTTCGTCTTGCTTGAGCGCCGCGCCTTCCGGCGCGAGCGAAATCTGTTTCGCCGATGCACCAGTCCGAGCAAACACCCGCTCAAAAATCGAACCGCCGCACAAGATGATTGAGGATTCCTTGACCGTGACACGCGCCCGACCACGCTGGTCGTCATCGACCGTAGCTGCCGTGGTGATATCGCCCTGCCCCACATCCTCTGCCAAGGCCCGCGTCAGTAGCTCGTCGATTCCGGGAACTTCAAGCGGACCCACGACGTCTTAACCTGCGCTCGTCAGCAGGTCCAGTTGCGCTTCCAAGAGCTTGCGCTGGCTTGAGAGTTCCTCCGCACGCTCCCGAGTCTGCTCCTGCGTCTCGGATGCCGCCTTGGTTAAGAAGTCTTGGCTCGCCAGCCGCTTCAAGTGTTGTTCGTGATGCCGGCTAACCTCGTAAAGCTTCTTCTCGATCATCGCGCGAGTCTTTGCAAAGTCGAATCCTTCGGGGGCCTTGACCGAGACCTCGCACCACCCGAGAACTTGCGTTACGACGCCGGTGGGGGTCTTCGCCTTCGCGCCCAGAAGATCGAAACTCTCGAGCTTGGCGAGAGTTGAGGCGTAAGGTTTCCATTGCGCGAATTCTGACTCAAACTCTCCACCACTCCCTTCCTTGCCGGGGGCTCGAGTCAAGCCGGGGGTATCTCCCGTCTGCCGGATGAACGCTCGCACCCGTTGGCCAGGATGAAAATTCATCACCGCTCGAATTCCATTGATCGCTTCGGTGACGGCAACGCAAGCGCTCATCACCCCGCTGGCCTCCGCGAATTCGAGGTGTGCTTCATCGGGCGTAGGGAACCTAGCGACAACGATATGGTCTGCCAATTGCGCTTCGGCAATATACGCTCTGAGCGTCTGCCAGAGCTCCTCCGTAAGAAACGGCATGAATGGGTGCAGCAGTCGCAGCAATTGGTCGAAGCAGTGAACCAGCACCGACAAACTGGCGGCGCGCCGCGCGCCTCCGGCAGCTAGCGGCCCCTTGGCGAGTTCGATGTACCAGTCACAGAACTCGTGCCAAACGAATTGGTAAAGAATCCGAGCGGCCGAGTTAAAATGATACGCGTCAATGCCGCGGCGAGTTCCTTCGACCGTGACAGCCAGGCGGCCAAGAATCCAACGGTCGGCCAAAGACAGGGAAGACTCGTCGAGCGCGGCGATCGGTTTCGGCGCGTCTTTAAGGCTCAGCAGCACGAAGCGGGCAGCGTTCCAGATCTTGTTCGCAAACGCACGCGATGCTGCTAGGCGATCGTCGGCCAGAACCAAATCACGCCCCTGCACGCTGAGCTGGGCCAGCGTAAATCGCATCGCGTCGGTGCCGTATGTTTCCATCACGGCCAGCGGATCGACGACGTTGCCGCGCGACTTGGTCATCTTCTTGCCGTCTTGGTCGCGGATCAGGGGCGTGATGTACACCTCGCGAAACGGCACTTCCTTGGTGAAGTGTAGGCCCATCATCATCATGCGAGCGACCCAGAAGAAGATGATGTCGAA
>DASXNP010000095.1:0-10793 GCA_036494985.1 Binataceae bacterium (SeqCode) | reverse complement strand
TGGCGCGAAGACGCACCATGGCGCCCCGATTGCCGTTGCGGATCGGCGTTGCAAAAAGATAGAATTTTCTGGCCCATTTCTCTCAATTCTGAAAGGACCGATTTCAGTGTTTAGCGGCATCGTCGAGGATCTTGGTGAAATCAAGGAAATCCGATGCTCGGATCAGGGCGCGACCCTGACGATTCGAACCGCCCTGGCAACGGCGAAGATCAAGATCGGCGACTCGATTTGCACCAGCGGCGTGTGTCTTACGGTGACCGCCAAGGGTCGCGGCACGATCTCGATGGAGGTCTCGGCCGAGACCCTGCGCCGCTCAACCCTCGCAACGCTTCAAGCGGGCGCGAGAGTCAATCTCGAGCGCAGCCTTACGCTCGGCTCGCTTATCGGCGGCCATCTGGTGGCCGGCCACGTGGATGGGACCGGCAGGCTGCTCTCGATTCGATCGGAGGGCGATTCGAAGCTGTGTACTTTCGAAGCGCCCGCCGCAGAATCGCGCTACCTGGTCGAAAAGGGTTCCGTAACGCTCGACGGCGTAAGTCTCACGGTTTTCGACATCGAAGGCGAACGTTTCAAGGTTGCGTTGATTCCGCATACCCTGGCCGTGACTACGCTCGGCGCAAAGGCGGTCGGCGATCCGATCAACTACGAAAGCGACCTGCTCGGCAAGTACATCGAGAAGTTTGTCGCCGCACGTTTTGAGGGCCGGGGCGGAGTTTCGGCGGGAGGTCAAGCCGCATGAGCCTGATGCAGATCCCGCGCAAGATCGAATACGCGCTGCGGGCGATGATCAACCTTGCCGACCATCCTGACGGCGTTGCGAGCGGGGCGGACATCGCCGAGCAAGAGCAGATTCCGAAGTATTTTCTGGAGAAGGTCATCCGCGAGTTGATGCATCGGGGGCTGGTGCGGTCGCGCCGCGGACCTGGCGGTGGATACCAACTCGCGCGCGATCCGGCCTCGATCACCTTTCGCGACATTATCGAGGCGGTGGAGGGTCCGATTGCCATCAACCTGTGCGTCGAGGACGGCGCGAGCTGTTCGCTTCAGCCAGGATGCCGGATGTTCCGGATTTGGGAGCAAGGCCAGAAGGTTCTGCTTGAGGTGTTCTCGCAGGCCACGCTTAGCGACATCACCGCCAAACCGGCGCCGAACGCTCCAAGTCTGGCCGCGGCGGAATCGCTCTCGGCGTCGCCCAAGTCCTAGGTCGCCCGGGCGTCGATTGTAATCAGCCAGTCATCTCCGACCGGAATTCTTAAGATACCTAATCTTGCTCGGCGCACGATGTAATCAGCTTGCGATGCTTTTCGCGCTGCTTGCTGCACCCCGCAGATTGATCTTGGCCGTCACCTGGTAGTGGCCGAAGCCGCCGCAATCCCGTTCGTAGAGAAGTCCTTTTATCTAGAGGAGTTCTACGGCAAGAGCTTGCTGTTCGCCCTCGTCCCGCCGGCCGGGGATCGCCTGTCGGAACTCGACTCGTTGGTGCGTACGCTGCGCGAACTCAAGCGCAATCAGTCGCGATGCGTAGTGATCGCGTCGGAAGCCGCGCTGCCCAAGCTGATGCGTCGTCTGGGCAGGCTGGCACCGCGCGATGATCCGTCGGTCTTCAATTCGGCAACCGGGCTGCGCTCGCGTCCTTACCCGCCCGACGGCGCGGTGACCGCAATCTGGAAAGGCCTTCAGGCAGGGTCGGTGGTGGTCGCCGCCGCAAGCGGCAAAGATCCCGAGGACCTTGCGATCTTCGCGCAGGAACTGGCCAGCCGGCTTCGCGTCTTCAAGCTGGTCTTTCTGGATCGCGGCGGCGGGTTGATCGGCAAAGATGGCGGTCGCCTCTCCTTCATCGAGATGGACAACGTTACGCGAGTCGCCCGCCGGCAGCGCTCGCGGGTTCGGCGTGCGATCATTCGGGCCGTCTTCCGCGCGCTCGAGGACGGCGTCGGCTCGGTCAATCTGACCGCGCCGCGCGAAGTCTATGAAGAGCTATTCAGCTACCTCGGCACTGGCACGCTTTTTACCGACACCCCGTACGGATCCGCTCGGATGATTTCGATCGACGATTTCGAGGAAGCTGAGGCGCTCATATTACGCGGTCAGAATGAAGGTGTGTTGCTCGCGCGCTCGCAAGCCGAGATCGGTGAGATCCTCCCTTCGTGCTTCGGCTACCGGATCGGCGACGAACACATGGCCGGCATCTGTTCGCTGCTCACCGAGCCTTACCGGGCGCAGCGCGCCGGCGAGATTACCGCGCTCTACACGCTGACCCGTTTCCAGGGTGAAGGCGTCGCCGCCGAGCTCGTGCGCAAAGTATGCAGCGAGGCCAAAGCGCGCAAGCTGAACTATGTCTTCGCCTGCACCAGCGAGGATCGCGCCGCCCGCTTCTTCTCAAGCCTGGTACTCTCAACCGGCCAGAGGTTTTATCGCGTCACCCCGAAAAGCATCCCACCGGCCAAATGGCGCGGCTACGACAAGCGCAGGATCGCCCGATTGGCGATCTTCCGCTGCACCTTCGATTGAAAATCGCCCCGACGCTGCTGCGCTGTACCTCTGAAGGGGCTGCTTCACGCCGCGAGGTTTTGCCGCCCTCGCGGGAAAAACATCATCACGATCATCCCGGCGATCCCCAGGCCCAACGCAATAAGGAAAACCCGCTCTACTCCGTGCGCCATGACGTCGGGGTTGATCGACGAGGTCGTACGCGCTTGACCGATTACCGCTCCGGCGGCGGCTCCCATGATCGCCACCCAGATGCTCGCGCCTAAGGTGTTTGAGAATTCGAGCAACGCGGTGGCGATGCCTCGCTGCGCCCAATCGACCGCGTTTTGGGCGGCAATAATGAAGATCGTCGTGGCAGAGCCCACGCCGAGTCCGACCACAAACATACTGGCGCCGATTCCGATCAAGGTTTGATACCGCGCTGACCCCAAGAGTGCGGTGGTGCCCAATGCCGCACCAGCCGCTCCCGCCAGCGCCAGCCTTTTAAATCCCGCCTTCGAGATGAGTCGCGCGCTGAAGTACGCGCCGATCGGCCATCCCACCGACGCAGGCGTCAGCGCCAGTCCCGAAACCGTTGCGGAGTGTCCCATAGCCGCCTGCACAAACAGCGGCACATAAGACGCAAATCCCAACAGCGCGCCGCCGGCGAGGAAGTTGCCGATGCAGGGTATCGCGATGATCGGACGTCTAAGCAATCGCAGCGGGACCATTGGATCGTCGGCGTGCCGCTCGACAAAAACGAAGCCGACGGTCAGGGCGATCGAAATCGCGATCAGCGCGAAAGTGCCAAGCGGCGTGCCCAGTAGCACGAGCGGGTCCTGGCCTTCGGACCGTCCCAGCGCCATGAGCAGGGCTGCGGTTGCAAGAGTCAGCAGTAGAGGTCCGGCGACGTCGATTCTAGCCTTACGCGCTTCGATGGTTTCCTTAAGCCCGATCCAGACCAGCGCAATCGCGACCGCACCCACAGGTAGATTGATCACAAAAATCCAGCGCCAGCTCGCGTGGTCGACGATCAGTCCGCCTAGCAGTACTGCCGCCACCGCAGTGACCCCCCAAGCGGAGCTGAGCACCGCCTCGATCTTGGCGCGCTGATCGATTGCGTAGATGTCGCCGATGATGGTCATTCCCAGGGGATAGAGTCCGCCTCCCCCCAGGCCCTGGACGGCGCGAAAGGCGATCAGGGCGGGCATGCTGCTCGACCCGGCACACAAAGCCGAACCGATCATAAAGATCGAAGCGCAGATGACAAAGATTGCTCTGCGCCCCCAAACGTCCGCGAGCTTGCCGAACACCGGCAGCGCGGTGGTGGAGGTCAGCACATAAACCGAAAAAACCCAACTATAGAGTGCCAAGCCGCCGAGTTCGGATGCGACCTTGGGCATCGCGACCCCCATGATCGAGGTGTCGATGGCGGTCAGGACCACACCCATCACGACCGCCGCCGTCACGACCCCGCGCTTCATGCGCTCCTCATTAGTCGGCCGAGGTTAGATGCGCAACGGCGCAATCGTTAGACTTGGGACGATGAAACTCTCGGTCCTCGACCAGTCTCCGGTATCTGCCGGTTCGACGCCCGCTGATGCGCTGCGCAACACCATCGATCTCGCGCGTCTAACCGATCGACTTGGCTATGAGCGCTACTGGATCGCCGAGCATCACGCCATGGAGACGCTTGCCAGCCCGGCGCCCGAAATCCTTATTACGCGGGTCGCGGCCGAGACTTCTAAAATCCGCGTCGGCTCCGGCGGCGTGATGCTGCCGCACTATAGCCCGATGAAGGTCGCCGAGCAGTTCCGCATGCTGCACGCGCTCTATCCCGGCAGAATCGATCTTGGCATCGGCCGCGCGCCTGGCGGCTCGCCGATCGAAACGTTTGCGTTGATGCGCGATCGCAGCCGCCAGCCCTCCGACGATTTTCCACAGCAGATCTTTGAGTTGCGGGCCTTTCTGGGGGGTGGGTTTCCGCCCGACCATCCGTTCAGCCAGATGAAAATTTCGCCCGAAATGCCGGGCGGTCCCGAACTATGGCTGCTCGGATCGAGCATGTGGAGTGCGGCCGCGGCGGCGCAACTAAGCCTCCCCTATGCGTTCGCGCATTTCATCGATCAGCATCCGACCCGATCCGCGATGGAGTACTACCGCGCGCACTTCAAGCCGAGCGCTCGCATGCCCGCCCCGCGTGCGATCCTCGCCCTCGGCGTGATCTGCGCGGAGACCAGGCAAGAGGCTGATTATCTACTGACCAGTACGCGCTTGCTGGTCCGTCAGATCAGACTAGGGCGCCCTGGTCCGGTTCCGACTCCCGAAGACGCGCTGAACTTGCTCGATTCGACCCCCGACCCGACTTCGTCCAGGCCGAGCGAATGGCCCCGTTACATCGTCGGCGATCCCGATCAGGTCCGCGATCAACTCGACTACATTTCAAGCCAGCTTCATCTCGACGAACTGATGGTGGTGACAATCACCCATTCGCATCAGGCGCGGCGGCGATCGTACGAACTCCTGGCCGACATCTTCAAACTCGAAACGCAGGACTAAAGCCGCGGAAACAGACCATCCCGAGAGACACCGCGTCCACAACGCAAAAGCCGCGTCAGGTGCAAGACGCGAGAAATCGCGCTCAAGCGCCAGCTAGAGCGCTAAGTGATGGGAGTCACCGCCGACCCCAATCTCCTACGTTTCCGGGCTGGGTTTCGCACTCCGGCCGTGCCAATTTCTGGGTGACGCCTGTGGAGCCGCATTGCTGCCGTCGCTTGCGAAGTGGCTGCGGACCAGACCACAGACGCGCCGGCGCAAGCCGCGATAGTCTCATCCCTCAAGCTCGACGATGGTGGCGCCTGAGCCGCCCAAGCGTGGTTCCGCCTCACGAAACGAAGCGCAGTAGGGCGAGGACTCGAGATATTCGTGGACGGCCTTGCGCAGCGCTCCCGATCCGATGCCGTGGACCACACGCACTTCGGTCTGGTTGGTGAGATAGGACTGGTCGAGGAATTCCTCGAGCTTTTTCAGAGCCTCGCCCGCTCGCATCCCGATGATGTTCAGTTCCGCGGATTCGCTCGGAGCCGCAATCACGCGGATCGACGGCGGGTTCCGCGCCGGCTCGATGGGCTTGCTCGACCGCCTTAAGCGCGACGCGGCGACCTCGATCTTCAGTGCACCGCGGCCGACGACTGCTTTGTCGCCGTCGAGGGCGAGCAACTCGCCCCTAATGTCGCCTAACGCGACCTGGTCGCCAATGGCGAGAGGCTTGCCACCCTGGTCTGATTCGCCGGCTTCATCAGATCTCGGCAGCACACGATCCAAGGCGTTGGTGGTTTCAGATGCGAACGCCCTCAGATCGCGGCGCGATTTTGCCCCGGAGCGTATCGCCGCGATCAGCTCCGCCCCCGAGTCGCGCACGCCGCGCAGCAGTTCCTCGCCTTCGCTGCGGATCCGTGCGCGATCGCTCTGTGCCCGTTCGTGTACTTTCGATTTCTCAGCCGCCAGCTCTCGCGATTGGCGCGAGAGCTCTTGCTCTTTGTCGCGAAGGCTGGCGATTCGCGCGGCCAACTCTTCGCGCTCGCGGTCGAGCCTCAAAAGCGCCCTTTCGAGTTCTCCGCTGCCAGCTGGCAGCGACTTTTCCGCCGCCGCGATTATCTCGTCCGGAAGTCCCAACCGCCTTGCGACCGCGAGTCCATAGCTGCGCCCGATGGTGTTCGGTTTGAGACGAAAAAGCGGCCGCAGACGTTCGGCATCGAAGTCCACCGCCGCCGATTCCAGACCCGCTTGCGCGTAAGCGTAGAGCTTCACGGCAGCCGAATGGGTGGCGACCGCGACGATGCAGTTGCGGGCCGCGAAAAACTCCAGCAAACCGATGGTCAGCGCCGATCCTTCGGTAGGATCGGTTCCGGCCCCGGGCTCATCGAGGATTACCAAGGCGGGCGCGCGAAGCGTTTTCGTGATCTCCGTGAGGTTGGCGATGTGCGCGGAAAAGCTCGATAGATCTGCCTCGATCGATTGGTTATCGCCGATATCAACGAACAAGGCGCGAAATACCATCAGCTTCGCGCCCGCCTCCGCCGGAATCATCAACCCGGACTGGGCCATCGCGATGAGGAGTCCGAGCGTCTTGAGTGCGACCGTCTTGCCTCCGGTGTTGGGACCGGAGATCACGATTCCGCGCGTTCCTGCACCGATGGCGATGTCGATCGGAATCACTTCGCGACCGCTTGCCACGAGCAGCGGATGGCGCGCGGATTTGAGTCCGATTTCCCGGTCAACGATTTCCGGCGCGCTGCATTCATAGCGTTCCGCGAAGATCGCGCGCGCGTTGAGCGCGTCGAGCTTGATCATCGCCGACAGGGTCAAGCGCAGTTCACGCCGGTATCCGCGCACCAGCCCGGTCAACCGCTCGTATATCCGCCGCTGCTCGGCCTCGGCTTCGCGTTCCAGCATCATCAATCGGTTGTTCAGCTCGACGGCCCACATCGGTTCGACGAACAACGTCTCACCCGAAACTGATCGGTCCTGCACGATCCCGTCGAGCTTTTCACCGTAGTTCAGCTTGAGCGGCAAAACGAAGCGCCGGTTGCGCACTGTCACAATGTAATCTGCGACAAAGCTTTCCATTCCTGCTCCGCTGAGCGCGCGTCCCAGCCGCGTCTCCAGTTCGAGCCGTTCATCGCGCAGTCGGTTGCGGATTTTCTTCAGTTCCCGACTGGCGTCATCGAGCAAGCCGCCGTCGTCGGCCAGAGCGTTCAAAAGCGCGTCGGCCAATTCCTTCGGCGCAAGCAGGTCGGCGGCGATTGCCGCCACGCGCGCGAAGCGTTCCACTCGCGGTCGCAGGAAAGCTTCCGTATGCCGGGCCCCCAGGACGAAATCACGCACCCGCAGGAGCGAAACTCCGTCAAGCACCGATCCTTCCAGTGCCGCCGCGGTCAATATCGAAGTCAGATCGTCAAAGTCGGCGATCGGGACACTGCCCGAATGCGATCGCAACTCGGTCATCTCGGCCGTGGCGCGCAAGCGATCGCGCACTTCGCCCGGATCGAGCGAGGGGGTCAGCTCGTCGATGTGCCGCCGGCCTGGCTCGGAGGCGCATAATTGACGCACCAGGGCGCGCACCTTGTCGAACTCGATCGCCTTAAGATCCCGCTCTCGCATCGCCTAGCGATTTTACGACTGACGTTGGTTATGGGACAGACTCACGCGCCTCAATCATTTAAAAGTAGTCGGAGTCTTGGGTCGCCGGATTAGAGCGAAAACCGGGTCTTGCCGGCGACCCAAGACGGCGGCAAGCAAGCGGGCCGCGGCGGTTGTGCTGATTGATGAAGGGCACTGCTTCAAAAAAGAGAGTTTCGGGTTCGGCATTGCGCGGATCGAGCCGAGGAAGCTCGGACAAGTCGTCTTTGCAGACTTTGGCGCAGGATGCTTTTCTATTACCGCGCACGGGCCTAGAAAATCTCGCTCGGGATCTGGGAGGTACGTCGTGAGGGTCAAGATTGACGATACGCGGCTATTTTTCGACGTCGAAGGCCCCCAGCTTCGGCCTGACGGTCCCAAGATGCGGGAGGTACCCACGCTGCTGCTGCTGCACGGCGGTCCGGGGTTTGATCACTCGATCTGGAAGCCCCAATTCGCTGAACTGACCGACGTAGCGCAAGTCGTCTATCTCGACCATCGCGGCAACGGTCGAAGCGACGGATGGGAGGTTGGGGAGCGCCTGAACTTAGCTCAATGGGGCGACGACGTACAAAGCTTTTGCGAGGCGCTCGAGATCGAAAAGCCAATCGTGATGGGCACCTCGTTCGGTGGGATGGTCGCGATGGCTTATGCAACGCGGCATCCGGAGCATCCCGGCAAACTGATTCTATGCAGCACCGCCGCGAAGATGAGATTGGATCGCTCGCTTGAGGTGTTCGAGCGTTTGGGCGGAGGCGAGGTCCGAGAAATCGCCCGGGCGTTTTTCGAAAATCCCGGGCGGGACACGATGGCGCCATACGTGGAGAAGTGCTTTCCGCTTTACCATCACGCCCCGATGAATCCTCATCTAATTCCCCGCACGATCATGAACTCCAAACTGACCGCAGCGTTTTTTAGAGCCGACATCAAGCAGTTCAACTTGCTGCCCGAACTGAGCAAGCTCCGGCGCCAGACCCTGGTAATCGGGGGCGATGACGATCCGATCACGCCGGTCGCGGATCAGGAAGACATCGTGGCGGCGATCCCCAAAGACATCGTCCGATTCGAGCGCTTCGCCCACGCCGGTCATGGAGTTGTCGACGATGAGCCCGCAGCCCTCTTCAAATTAGTTCGCGAATTCATATCTGCGTGAGAAATCGCCCGTAACCATCGGCGAGTCGAAGCGGTTCTATGGTCGGGAGGAAGCAGCGATGCGACGTCTACTCACGCTGATTGCGCTGGCGGTTTACGTGCTCGCGATCTGGAGGCTAACCGTGGCCGAAAGGGGCGGCGTGCCGCACGCCGAGCTTGAGCTGCGGGGCGCCGTCCCCGCCACGTTGTATTTGCCGGGGCCGGGAAATCCCTTTTACCAGACCGTTGCGCCGCCGCCCGATAAGCGTCCGCCGGCCGTGGTGCTGGTCCACGGCTTCGGCGGCGATCGCGCGCTGATGAGCACACTGGCGCGATGGATGGCTGCCAACGGCTACGGCGTGATCTCGATCGACTTGCGCGGACATGGCGCCAACCGAAACCCATTCTCGAACGACTTCGTACGCAGCGACGCGCTCTACAGGGACATCGAGGCGGCGATTGTGTACGCCCGCAACTCGCCCTATCTGGACGGTAGCCGCATAATCGTCGTGGGTCACTCGATGGGCGCCGGTGCGGCGCTGACCACCGCTTCGCGCGATCCAAACCTGCAGGGCGCGATTATGATCTCAGGCGGATTCCGTCTGGACGGCCCCAACCGGCCGCCGAACGCGCTCTTCATCTTTGCGCAACGGGACCCGGAGTTTATTCGCCAGACCTCTAAGGCGATCGGCGCGCGGCTGGCGGGTACGGATCAGATCGAGTTGGGCAAGACGGCGGGTGATTTCGCCGATCGCTCGGCGGTGCGCGTCCTCGAGATCCCGGGCGAAGATCATGTGTCGATAGTCACCTCGAAAGCGGCCGGCGCGCACATCATCGAATGGTTGGACGCGTCGACCGGATTTGCCCGCCCGGGGCCGATCGTGCTTTTGGATCCGCGCAGGCGCGCGGTCGGCTTCGCGTTTGTCGCACTTTTGGTTTTGCTGACCGGGGTCGGAACCGTAGTCGGTAAGCTCGCGCCTCCAGGAGAGCCGATAGACCTTGGGACCGGATGGCCTGGGCTCTTGTGGATCGCGGGCGCACTGCTTGCCGCGATGTTTGCGGTCGCAACCGATCAGCCCGCGTCCTTTGAATCGTTAGAGGTGGCAGATGTGCAGGTTGGATGGCTGGGCGTGGCCGGCGTGATCCTGGTGCTGGTGTATGCGCTACGGCGCAAGATCCCGATCCGCGCGCTGTTCGCGGGCATCCGTGAGTCGATCGTGCCTGCGGCGTTCGGCTTTGCGATCATTTACGCACTGATGGTGCCGTTGGGCGTGGTGTTCCATCGATTGACGCCGACCCCTGAACGGCTGGGCCTGGCGACCATCGCCGCATTCCTGATCTTCCCGTTCTTTGCGATGTTCGAGTCGATCTTGCGCACCGGCGGCTTGATCGAATCGACTTTGCGTGGGAGCGCGGGGCGGGCGGTGATAATCATCCTCTCCCTGGTAGGAGTAGAAGTCGGTGTGATGCCGTTTGTGCTGATCCTGATTCTTCCCAGCATCGCAATAATGTTTGTGATGTTCGAGATTTTTGCCGCCTCAGTCTATTCCGAGCGCGGTGGCAACGTACTCGTGATCGCGCTGGTGGAATCTGCCTGGCTGGCCTGGATCATGGCGGCCACGATGCCGGTTCGAATATGAGCCGCCGAGGCTCGCCATACGCCGCAAGTCTTAAAACCTGCCCGCTTGATATTGGACGCTAGGAGCCTCAAGCGGTATCGTTGCAGTTCCAATTCGCATGGCCCGTGAATGATCATCCGATCGCGCGAGGTTCGCGGGAGGGCTACTCAAGATGGCAGCGCAGCAGACCCTATTTGAGAAGATCTGGAACCGTCACGTCGTCCATCAGGAAGCGGGAGAGCCGGCACTCCTCTATGTCGACCTGCACCTGGTGCATGAGGTCACTTCGCCCCAGGCGTTTGAAGGACTGCGCAGCACCGGGCGCCGGGTCCGATCGGCGGGGCGTACATTTGCGACGCTGGATCACAACGTGCCGACCACCGACCGATCGCT
>DASXNP010000094.1:0-16120 GCA_036494985.1 Binataceae bacterium (SeqCode) | reverse complement strand
GCAGCCGGGGGCGGAACTTGTCGAACTGCCGGTACCCCGTCCGCGGCAAGGCGAAATGCTGGTGCGCGTGGGGGCGTGCGGAATCTGCGGCTCGGATTTGCACATTTACGACTGGGAACTCGGTGCCGAGCGATTGGTCACCCGCTTACCGCTCGTAATCGGACACGAGCCTGCCGGCGAGGTGGTTGAGGTGGGCGCCGGGGTTAGAGGTTTCAAAACCGGCGATCGCGTCGCCCTCGATCCGTTCGGCGCCTGCGGGCAGTGCGGTCCTTGCTTGGCGGGACGATTCCACCTGTGTGCTTCGCCAAGCTCGCTGTCGGGCGCGTTGGCGGAATTCACCATCGCTCCGCAAGCGAACACCTGGCGCGTGCCGGCGGGGATGAGCTACGAGGAAGCCGCGCTGCTCGAACCGTTCGGAACCGGTTTGCACGCGGTCGAGCAATCGAGCTTGAAAGCCGGCGACAGTGCGGTGATCGAAGGACCGGGACCGATCGGGCTGAGCATCGCGATCGCAGCGCGGGCGCTGGGGGTCTGCTCGATCGTGGTTACCGGACTGGCGGTAGATTCACAGCGATTAAAGCTCGCGCGCGAGATCGGGTTCAAAACCGTTTGTGCGCAGGACGAGGATTGGATCGATCAAGTGCGCGCGATGGTTCCCAGCGGCGGCGCAGATGCGGTGTTCGACGCCAACGGATCGATGGACTCCATCCAAAAGCTGATCCGGCGAGGCGGCGAGCTGATCCAAGTAGGATGGCCCGCCCGTGACATTCCGTCGGCGGAGCTGCGCGGGCTGTTTTTTCACGGCGTGAATCTCATCAATTCGCGGGTGCGCACGCCGGAGACCTGGCGGCGGGCGATCGCGATGGTGGCCGCCAAAAGCATTGACCTGATGCCGATGGTGACCCACCGATATGAGCTAAGCAAGGGATTGGAAGCCTTCGAGCTGCTGCGCGCCCGCCAAGGCGTAAAGGCTTTGGTCCTGCCGAATGAATCACACTAGAATCGAAAGCTGAGCGTTGGGCTTAGCGGGCCTTTCGACGCCCGGAGGAGAAATCATGAGAAACGGCATGAGGATCGTCGATACCGATACGCATCAGATGGAGCCCAACGAAATCTGGGAGAAGTATATCGATGCGCGGTTCAAATCTGCGGCTCCGCGCCTGGGCAAAGCGGTTTCGGGCCGAACCATGATGATGGCTGAAGGCGAACCGTTGACCGCGGAAGAAGGCAAGTATCCGATGGCTGCGCCCGAATTCCTCCAGGCGGTGCACAACGCGATGCAGCGTTTCACGCGTGCCCGCAAGGCCAATTTCAACGCGCAGAGCCGGCTCGAGGACATGGACGAGCAGGGCGTCGACGTGCAGGTGCTCTACCCCACGGTTGGTGGACAATTGTTGGGCAAGGAATTTCGCGACCTAGAGTTGCTGGCCGCCTGCTGCCGCGCTTACAACAATTGGAGCGCGGAGTTTTGCCAAGCGGCGCCGTCGCGTCTGCGCTGGGCGGCGATGCTGCCGATCCAGGACCCCGAGAAGGCCGTCGTCGAAGCGCGCCGCGCCGCATCCAATGGCTGCGTCAGCTACTACGTGCGTCCGAATCCGATTAAAGGCCGCAACCTCTATCACCAGGACTACTGGCCGCTGTGGGCCGAGGTCGAAAAGCTCAACAAACCGATTTCAATTCACGATTCCGGTTCGCCCCGCCTGCCTTCGTTCGGCGATCGGATGGATTCGCACGTGACCGGGCACATCATCGCGCATCCGTTCGAGGCGATGGTCGCGATGATGAGCCTCATCTGGTATGGCATCTTCGAGAAGTTTCCCAAGTTTACGGTCGTGCACGTCGAAGCCGACGCGGGGTGGGTTCCTTACTGGCTACAGCGCATGGAGCAGCATTGGGATTTCAGCGGCAACGCAGAGCATCCCGAACTCAAAAGGCGACCCACCGAATACTTCAAGAGCAATATCTTCGTCGCCTGCCGCGCCGATGAGATGACGCTTAAATCGGCGCTCGAGCTGGTCGGCGACGACAATTTTGTGTGGAACACCGACTACCCGCACCCAGACGGCACCTGGCCTGGTGCACTGGCGAGCATGGAGCATCAGGCGATCCCGGAATCGAGCAAGCGCAAGATCCTATGGGACAATGCCGTCCGAGCGTTCCGCCTCTAGAGCGGGCGTTCAGGGCGGGGGGTGGTTGAACCAAACCATCGTCGGAATCGGTTCGGCGAGCCTGCTGTCCGACATCGGTCATGAGATGGCGACCACGGCGATGCCGGCGCTGCTGGTATCGATCGGAGCCGGCGCGGCGACGCTCGGACTGATCGAAGGGGTGGCCGACGGCACCTCAGCCTTCGTCAAGCTCGCCTCGGGTCTGTATAGCGACAAGCTGAAGCGGCGCAAGCCGCTGGCAGTCGGCGGCTATATCGCAACCGCCATTGGCATGGCGAGTTTCGCGTTCGTCACGCAGTGGTGGCAAGTTCTGCTCGGACGCACAGCTGCGTGGATAGGCCGTGGAGCCAGGTCGCCGGTGCGCAGCGTGCTTCTTACCGAAGCAACCAGACCCGAGAATTACGGTCGCGCCTTTGGATTGGAGCGAGCGATGGACAGCGCTGGCGCCGTAATCGGTCCGCTGTTGAGCCTGTGGCTGGTAACTGCAATCGGACTGCGTCGCACCTTTGCTCTGACCCTGATACCAGGCGTGCTTGCCGCACTGGCAATAGCGACTATGGTTCGGGAGCGCCCCCACGCCGCCCAGCCGCAGGCGCGACTGCTCGACGGGATCGGCGCCCTGCCCGACGCCTTCAAACGCTACCTGGCCGGAGTCGGGATCGCCGGATTAGGAGATTTCTCGAACACCCTGTTGATCCTGTGGGCGACCCAGGCGTGGACGCCGGGGATGGGGCGGGTGCGCGCGGCGAGCCTCGCGATGCTCTTCTACGTCGGCTACAACGTAATTTACACGGTCTCCTGCTACCTAAGCGGCGGACTTGCCGATCGCTTTGACAAGCATCTTGTCCTCGCCGTGGGCTACGCCTCCGCCGCCATTCCCGCGGCCGCGCTGCTGTGGCCGGCGCCGTCCCTAGCTAAGTTTGCCGTCGTGTTCGGAGTCTCGGGCTTGTACATGGGGGTGTGGGAAACCCTGGAGGGGGCAACCGCGGCGTCGATTCTGTCGGCGGATTACCGCGGAACTGGTTTCGGAGTTCTGGCGACGGTCAATGGACTTGGCGATCTCGTCTCAAGTCCGCTGGTCGGATTTCTTTGGGTGCGAGCGCGCACCGCCGCTATGCTGTTCGTGATTGCCACTTCGCTGATTGGGGCGGCGGTGGTTGGCAGGCTTCGGTGATTTGCGGGCACGGTAAATGGGCTCGACTAAAGGGTGCACCGTAAGCGAGCTCTGGCCGGGTTCGCCGCGAAGACGTCCGCGCTTCTCGTAGGCAGCAGGTCGCGGTATAATTGCCGGGGCCTCAAGTCTTCGAAGTCCGCGAGTTCGGCCATGGCGGGGGACGCCATTTGATCAAAGCCACCCAAACTTATGAGTGATTCACTCGAGCAACGATCGGCAGGAACCGGCCTCGCGGTTGAGGACCATTCGCTATACTTCAATCGCGAGACTTCATGGCTGGCTTTCAACAAGCGCGTACTGGAGGAAGCCGCGGACCTGCGATGGCCCCTACTCGAACGGCTCAAGTTCCTTGCCATTCATGGCTCTAATCTCGATGAGTTCTTCATGATCCGAGTCTCCGGTCTGCACGAGCAGATGGAATCGGACATCGCCCAGAAGAGTCCAGACGGACTTACGCCGCAGGAGCAGATCAAAAAGATCAGCCAAATCGTGCGGGGACAGCTCGAGCGATCATCGAAGCTGCTGCTAAGTGATGTTCTGCCCGCGCTGGCGAAGGAGGGCATCCACATCCGGGATTGGAGTTCGCTCGACGGCGAAACCAAGCGCCGGGCGCGATCCTACTTCCGCAAAGAGGTGTTTCCAGTATTGACGCCCCTTGCGGTCGACCCGGGGCATCCTTTTCCCTTCCTGTCGAATCTTTCAATTTCGCTCGCTGTGGAAGCGCGCGATCCCGAGACCAAGGAACGCAAATTCGCGCGCGTCAAGGTTCCCGAGATATTGCCGCGCTTCATCAATCTCGAGGCGCTAGGTCGCAGGCGCAACGGAGGCGCGGACTCCGGGGAGTCGAATTTCCTACCGCTCGAAGAGCTGCTCAAGGCCAACCTCGATGAACTGTTTCCCGGGATGGAAGTGATCGAAAGTCACCCGTTTCGGATCACGCGCGACATGGATATCGAAATTCTCGAAGAGGAGGCCCACGATCTGCTCTCGATCGTTGACCGGGAAGTTCGCAGACGCAAGTTCGGGGCGGTGATCAGGCTCGAAGTGCCGCCTGGAATCCCGGATCGGGTGCGGCGCCTGTTGCAGGAGAAGCTGGAGATTGAGCCGGAGGACATTTACGAGACCGTCGGGCCGCTTGGAGTGTCGGCCTTCATGGCGCTTACCTCGCTGCCGCGGCGCGAGTTGCGCGACCCTCCTTTCACGCCCGAGATCGTGCACGACTTCTCCGACGGAGGCGATCCGTTCGAGGCGATCCGTAATCACGAAATCCTGATTCATCGGCCCTATGAGGCATTTTCGCCGGTCCTCACCTTTTTACATCGGGCCGCCGAAGATCCCGACGTGCTCGCAATAAAAATGACGTTGTACCGGACCGGCTCGAACCCTGACATTGTGCAGACCCTGGTTCGTGCGGCTGAGAATGGCAAGCAGGTCGCCGTGGCGATCGAGCTTAAAGCGCGCTTCGACGAAGCCAACAACATCACCTGGGCGAGGCGGCTCGAGGACGCGGGTATTCACGTCTTTTTCGGTGCGGCCGAAGAGAAAACTCACGCCAAGGCTGCGCTGGTGGTTCGGCGCGAGAAGGACGGAATTCGTCGCTATGTCCATCTGTCCACCGGCAACTACAATCCGACCACTGCGAGGGTTTACACCGACCTGTGCTTTTTCACCGCCAACGAAGAATTCGGAGAGGACGCCTCCGAGCTGTTCAACTCGCTCTCGGGGTTCTCGAAGAATCCGCGCTATCGCAAAATTCAGGTAGCGCCGTCGTCGCTGGCGGATACCATAGTCCAGAAGATCGACGAGCAGACCGAGCTCGCGCGCGCCGGCAAGCCGGCATACATCTTCGCCAAGATGAATGCGCTGGTGGATGTGCACGCGATCCGGGCTCTCTACAAGGCCTCGCAGGCTGGCGTCTCAGTCGATCTAAACGTAAGGGGAATCTGCTGCCTGAGGCCGGGATTGCCGGGCGTCTCCGAGAACATTCGCGTGTTCTCGATCGTAGGGCGGTTCTTGGAGCACGCGCGGGTCTTCGTTTTTGGTCCGAAGGAGGAGGAGTCCTTTTTCCTCGCTTCGGCGGACTGGATGCCGCGGAATTTTTATCGCCGGGTCGAGGTGATGTTTCCGATCGAGAGCGAAAAGCTGCGCGAGAAGATCCGGCGCGAAGTGATCGAGCCGGATTTAAGCGACAACTGCCGCGCCCAGGACCTCGATTCCGACGGCAACTACCATCGCCGCCATCCCCGCGACGGCGAGCCGGAACGTGACGCGCAGGCCACGGTGCTCAATCGAATCGTCCGCCACGGTTTGCGCGCGGTGCATTCGGCCGGCGCTTAGGTCGGTTCGGTTCAGTCCGCGCAAACCGTAGCGCGCTCGGTGAGCTCGCCGCCGCAGTTTGGACAAACGTGCCGGTAAGAGCCCGCGCAATCGGGGCAAAAGGTGCACTGGAAAGAGCAGCGGAAGGCGGAAGCGTCGAGCGCAAGCAGCTTTGCGCACCGCTCGCACTGGGCCTTGGGCGTAGTCATCAACTCCAAGAGCTTGGCGTTCTGGTCTTCCCGATCGGCAGCCGCCGTCAACGCTTCCCGCGCTTTGCCGTTCAACTCGGCGCTGGCCCAGGCCCGGTACATTGAGCCGCCGCCCCGTTCCAGGCGCGCGAGCAGGCTCATTTGCGCAGAACTAGACATCCCCTCAAATAACGACGCCATGACCTGTTCCGGCCGGATGCTCTTTTCGCTCATCGCCTAATCCTTTTTCGGGCTCGGTGGGTCCAGCACCATTTGAGTTTGCGTCACAACCGCTAGCAACTTGCCGCTTTCGTTAGTGACCCGCGTTTGCCACACCATCGTGCGCCGTCCGCGATGGATCGCGGTGCACTCGGCGGTGACCGTGCTTCCCGCCGGCGCGGCGGCGATGAAATTGGTCTTCGATTCCAGGGTGGTGGTGCCCTGATTTGCGCCAAGATTGAGAAGCGTGGCGCATCCTCCAAGCGTGTCGGCCAAGGCCATAATCGCGCCGCCGTGCGCAACCGCGGGCCGCGTGCACAGGTCTTCGCGGACTGTCATCTCGGCCCGGACCGAGGCGGGGTCGGCGCTGACGAAACGAATTCCAAGTAGCCTTGCAAACGGCAATGGGCTTTGTTCGAGAGTGGCGAGTGGATCCAATGGCTTCTGCTGACCTCCGCTCTCGAATCTATTCCGCGAAGATCGCTGGAGCAAAGAACCACTTCAAACCAAACCATGAAGCACTAGTCGGGCGGTGCTGCTCGACCTCGACCCCGATCGAACGGGGGAGTAGGCTGGTTTTCATGAGCATGCTGGTGCCAATCGTTGTCGAGCAGACCGGCCGCGGCGAGCGATCGTACGACATCTATTCGCGATTGCTGCGCGACCGGATCGTGTTCTTGGGCGGCGAGATTCACGACGACCTCGCCAATTTGATAACCGCGCAACTTTTGTTCCTCGAGTCCGAGGATCCAGAACGTGAAATCAATATGTACATAAACTCGCCGGGCGGTTCGGTTACGGCTGGCCTCGCGATTTACGACACGATGCAATTCATCAAGCCCGATGTCTCAACACTCTGCGTGGGGCAGGCGGCGAGCATGGCGGCGACACTTTTGGCCGCCGGCGCTAAGGGACGGCGCTATGCGCTGCCGCATTCGCGAATCATGATTCATCAGGTGTCGGGCGGTTTCCAGGGCCAGGCTGCCGACATCGACATTCACGCGCGCGAAGCTCTTCGGCTGCGCGACGCGCTCAACGAGATTCTGGTCCGCCACACCGGGCAAAATCTCAAGAAGATCGAAAAGGACACCGATCGCGATTCATTCATGGGCGCGGTCCAGGCGGTCGAGTACGGGATCGTCGACAGCGTCCTGCAGGGCCGAAACGCCGCGAAAGTTTAGCGCGAAACTACGCTTGGGTTGGCCGATGCGCCCGGCGCCGCGACGACTTTGAATTAGCTGAAGTGAGCGAACTCAACGCCCCGGCGTCTGCGCAAACTTCAAGCGCGCCCCGAACCGCCAGCGCTCGGCTTGGCTGGATGTTGGAGACCGCGATCATTCGCCGCGCACTGGTTGCCGCCACGCTGGTGTTGCTGGTGATGGTGGGTCTGTTCATCACGAACTTTTCGCGTCAGCACGCCTTCCTTTACTGGAGCGCGATGTTTCCCGCCTTCGGCGCGATCTGCGCTTGGCACCTGATAAAGGCGGATGATCTGAGGACCAACCAACCGCTGTGGCAGATCATGCTGCGGCTGGTGCTGCACTGGGCAGGCCCGATCGTCGCGGTTCGGATCCTGTTTTTGCAACTGGCCCGCGGCCAGATGGACGCGGCCGCGGTGGCGTTGATGGCGGTGATGTTGTTGGCCGTAACCTGCTTCCTGGCGGGGCTGCACCTCGACGGAAGTTTCATATGGGCCAGCGTTCTACTCGCGATCGCCGCGATCATCGGTACCGATGTTGAAGCCTACATCTGGCTGATCGCAGCAGTGGCGCTGATTGCGATCGCTATCGCGGCGTATGCCGCAACCGTGCTGATGGGCCGGCGAAGAAACCTCCCACCCTAGGGCTTGGTCGGCTTCGCGCTCCAAGCTCTGATCAGAGCATTGGACGGGAGCGATTCATCGGTCAGCTTGCGTGCTTGTTCAACTCCCGCGATCGGCAGACCTTTGGGTTCGAGGACGCCAAGTTGGGTAAGTAGCGACGCCTGATCCCAGTAGATGTGTTCGTTGAAAATCTTGGCGCCGCGAAACTGCACCACCGCGATCAGCGGAATCTCAATGCGCCTACCGGTCGGCGGAATTCCCGGAATCATCCATTCCATCGCGACGTCATGGGTGAAGCTGAACAGGATCTCGTCGATCACGCGATCGCTGCCGACCGTCCGCGACCAGACGGTCGCGGTCGTATCCTTGGGCATCTGGGGGATGAAAAATTCGCGATAAAAACGGTGAAGCGCAGCGTAGCCGTAGCCCCCCGTCATGGTCGGAATGTGATTTACGTAGGGTTGAGAGGTCATGGTCGCCATGGTCTTCTCCGGATCCCGCGTGGCGAACTCGTAATCGGTGTGCGCGTCCCATAGCGCGCTCAGGTCATAGTGCGGCCCAATCGTGCGCCGGAACAGTCCGAGGGACCGAGAGAATGCGATCGAGGCGGCCGGCGCGCTGAAACCCTCGGTGCCGGGGTAGGCGAATCCGTGCGCGGCTGCCGGATAAACGTAGACTTCAGTCTCGGCGCGCGCCGCGAGTGCGTTGACTATCTCGCCGCGCACCGCTTCAGTCACAAACTGATCCGCGGCGCCGAAATGCAGCACCATAGGGCACCGAATCGAAGCTGCTTGGTTAAGATGGGATTCGATTCCAGCGCCGTAGTAGGCGACCGCGGCATTCACCTCGCATCGGACCGCGGCCAAGTACGCCAGTCTGCCGCCGAGCGAAAATCCTAGTGCCCCAATCCGCCCGTCGCACTCCCGCATCTGCCTTAAGGTGCGGACGGTATCGCCGATGTCGGTGACGCCCTGCTCGATGTCGAATCGATGCTCCAGCACCATCGCCTTCGGCGCGTCGATGGCGGAATGCGACAGATTGATCCCGGGCTCAATTCGCCAGAACAGGTCAGGCGCGAGGACGACGTAACCCTCCTCGGCGTACAGATCGCATACCCTGCGGACCTCTTGGTTTACTCCGAAAACTCCCTGTAGAACCACCAAGCCGGGTCCGCTGCCGGAAGCGGGCAGGGCGAGGTAGGCGCCGAATTGCCCGCCGCCCGAGGCGGCAATCGGGATCTGTCTTCCAAGCATGATTGACGCCTCGAAAACTAGTTTGCGCGTGCTTCGCTCAGACGAAAGCGAATTGGAACGACGATCCAGCTCTCGACCTTCACTCCCATCCTGCGCGCCGGTTCAAAGCGCCATTTGTGGCTGACCGTTTCAAGCGCGCTGTCGTCGAGCCGTTCGAAGCCAGACGACTGACTGATCTCAACCCTCTCGACTGATCCGTCGGCGCCCACGAGTACGCGCAGGGTCACTTCCCCTTGCTCGTTTTCGCGCCGCGCGGAAGCCGGGTAGAGCGGAGCGGGATCCGCCCCGTATTCGGCATGCGCCTCGCCGTCGCCCATACCCGCGGACTCGCCCTGGCCGCCAGCGCCCAGGCTTGCGATTTGAGCGTTACCACCGGTTCCGGTTTGCGTGGTATGAGCGCTCCGATCCGCCCAAGAGCCTTGTCCTTCCCCCGCAACAACTGACCGGGTCGGAGCGAGGGCCGCCGCCGGCTTGGCGGATGCGCTTTCTTCGCCGCGATCGGTCCGGTGGTAGTCTGATTTGTCAAGCCGAGCCAGAAGCTGCGGTCGCTTGCGGCGCACGGGCGTCGCGTTGGTCGCCGATCGGGCCGCCGAAGCAGTAGCGGGATTGCCCGCCTTGGAGGCGGAAGGTTCTAAACCAGCAGAGGCCCCGCCGGCTGAATCAAGGTAGGCGAGCACGTAGTACGAAGGTCGCGATGCCAGGCGCCATGATGGAGCCAGGAGGGCGATCCCAGTCAAGATGGCCGCATGAAATGCGATCGACGAGCCGAGCGCGACCAGACTCCGACGGCGCCGGGTGCGACCTTGATCCGCTGCTGGTGGGGCTTTTTGTTGCGCGTCCAAAGTTCCCGCGTCCTTCAATACGCGGGAGATCAGACGGGGTCGCGAATTGGAATGGAACGCCCCTTAAGCATCCTCTCCCGCGAGAGGCTGTCCGGAGCCGGGCGCAAGTGCTGTCGCACCCGGAACTCCAACAACTCGATAAGATTCGTGCCGTAGCCTGGCTCGATGCTCGACTAAAGCATCCTACAGTTGCGGGGCAGCGCCGGCGTTCGACCGGCTTTCCGTCGCGAATCTTCTCAAGAGTGATTCCGGTAAGACCACAAGTCAACAGACTTGACTTAAACGACAAGCGCGGCAAGGCATTGTTGGTACTAATTCCCCAACCCCTGGGGTTTGGACCGGTTAGTCGATAAAGAAGGCCTGCAGTTTCGTTCCCTCAAAGGAGACAACCTTCATCCGATCGACGATTGCTGGCGGCTTAAGGCTTAAGAGATTAAGCCCACGCTGTGGCGCCGTGGACGAATACCATCGCCCAAACCCGATCCCGGTAAAGCCACTACGAAGGCGCCAGTCCGCCTTCGTCCCCTCGAGGAATTCCAAGCGTCGGCACAAAATTCGCGGTCACCAATAAGTGCTTTCGCTGATTTCGTCGACTTGCGCTTTAAAGTTAGGCTTCGGCCGCGAATTCCGAGTCGCGCGTTGCCGGATTGACCGGCGCCTCTAGGTGTGCGCAATCAAAGGTTCGCGAACCGGAAACCGGCCGTGCCCCTTTGATGCAGCTTTAGTACCGACGCGGCAAAAGCGCGCTTCAAGGGCAGGTAAGGCAATGATTGACTTCGCACTTGAGCGTAAAGGCGAGCCGTCTTCGCTTGCTCAACTAGAAGTCTCGTCGCTAGAAAAACGTGGTTCGACGAGCAGTATGGGAGGCGGACACGGCGCTCACCACCAATTCATAGAACAACTCGGTGAGGGCTTCGCGGAATTCGATCTGCAAATGCAATGGCTTTTGGAGCGGAACAACGACCGTCGCTAACCTTGCGGTGCCGATGAAGACCTCAGTTCGACCGGGCGCCTCCGCTCAACCTCCAGCGCCAGGGAGCGTTTCCGAGATGGCGCTGGGCCGCTGGCACCGATTCGGCGCGGAGCTGATGGCGCTCCTCTACATTGCAGTCATCGCCGAGATCGCCTACGCAAGCGGCGTCGTCTATATCTTGTTTCCCGAGCTCGGCGCGCTCGCACACGATGTCTTCACGCGGCCGCGCGGCACCTGGGCAGCAGCGCCGGTGCTTCTGGCGATCACGCCGGTCCTAACGGGTGTGATCGGCATCTCCATCACCCGCACGCTCCCGTACGGGTATCTCTCGGTGCTGCTGACCGTGGCGGGCGCGGTTGCCGTGATCCTAGTGCTTAAGTCGCCGATCGCACCTGCGATTTCAGCCGGTCTCCTTCCGCTCGTGCTAGGAGTGAAGAGTTGGTGGTATCCACCGGCGATCATGCTGGGCACCCTTTCGTTGGCGCTACTCTCGCGACCCTGGAGAAGACTCACTTCCGCCTCAGACTCCCTGCCGCAACGAACTACGGGGGACGTCTTGGATGACACCCTGGAATTGGTCCCAGCCGGGTATAACTGGCTTCTCGCGCTGCTGGTCTTCCTGGGTATAGGGGTTCTTGCCGTAAAGCTAACCGGACTTCGGTTCATTCTCTTTCCCCCTTTGGTCGTGATCGGCTTCGAAATGTTTGGCCACACGGCGGTCTGCCCGTGGGCCAGGCGACCACTGCTCTTGCCTCTGGCTTGTTTCCTGACCGCCGCCGGCGGACTGCTCTTCTGGAGGATGTTGGGCGACGGGCCCGTTGCGGCCGCCTGCAGCATGGCTTGGGGAATCCTCGTGCTGCGGGTTTTCGATCTGCACGTGCCCCCCGCGCTTGCGGTCGCTCTGCTGCCATTCGTGATGAAGGCGCCGACGGTCGCTTACCCGTTCTCCGTGGGAGTCGGCACTCTGGCGATAACTCTATGGTTTCTCCTTTACGGAAAACTTTTCGGCAAACGCGAGCCCCTCGCTAGCAATTTTGGGTGAAATCGTGCGCGGACAAGCTCGAAGAATACCCCGTCACCCCGAACGCCAAATCCTTGGGCCGAATGGCGAACCATGCAGACACCTCGATTCCGGCGAACCCGGCGGAACGCGTTCTGCGAAAGGGACCCGATCTACTTTGACCAAGAATCGAATTGGCTCGAAGAAGCTTAACCAGAGATGATTTCGCGATCGGGCGGACGTGCGGCCTAGTATTACGGGTAACCCGTTATCGAATGATCCGGGCAACATTCTAATTTCGTGTCTTTTGAAGAGTTGCAGAGACACTACTACTCGTGCGCTCTAATGCAGCTGACGGTATCTGGTGTTGCTCGGGATTCCTGATAAACCGAAGACCCGGTCGACCTAACCCTAGCGATACCAAGCCGCGCTTGGTTAGTGGATCCGAACGTGAGGCCGACACGACACGGTTATCGCGTCGGCCTCGTCCGGATTTGGGTGGGAGAGACCCGATTAGGGTGCCGCTTTCACCATCGCCTGGGTGGTGAAGAATTCCTTGTCTACCGCGCCCATGTTGATGTACCAGCACTCACGCTCAGGCGTCTCGATCCCCGGCAGATAGGCCATCGTGGCCTGGCCGGATTGGACGTCCGTCGACACTGCAGATACGACGAATTCACGCTTGAACGGATAAATCGCAACTCTCGCGTCCGGCACCGGGCGGTCGCGATTCGTCAGCCAGTAGATGTGCGCGCGAAACAGTTGGCCTCGCTGGTCATACGTATCGATGTAGGGCGGGAATGCCACCTCGGAGTCCGAGTAGATGATGGTCTTGGAATCGATCGCCTGACCGGCCTGCCCTACTTCGCGGCGCGGCTCCGCCGAGAGCACATAGATATGCCTCATCTCCCAAGTCTCGGGACATGCGCTCGCCCCGTTATCGGTGGCGCATCGAATGTCGGGGGAATGTTCAGCGTGCACGCACGCCAGCATTTCCTTCTCGCCCAGGAACTTCCAGTTGTACTGCTCGACTTTTGCGTTGAAGCCCGAATAGTGATCCGGATCCCATGAGAAGGCTCCGGTGGCGGAGCTCAGGATCGCCTCGCTGACGCGGCGAACGCGGCGCGACTGGTTATTATAGGCCCAAGTGTCGTCGCCCCTTTTTGGATCTGCATAGCGAAAGCGCAGAAAACCTACGCCTTTGATCTCTGCGGGTGCGAGCACCGGGTAGAGGCCGAAGAGCCAATATCGCCCGGTGTGCTTGAAGTCCGGATCGATCGGCATCGGCTCGACCTCAGTTCGTCCCACTAGGCTGTAGCCTGCATAGTGGCCAATCTGGAAGTACTCGATCTGCGAGGTTTGCGCGTGATTCCCCTCATACGTCGTGTCTGCGTCATAAAAGCGCAGATCGTAATCATCACTCGAAATGGGGCGGAACACGTTGTTCCAGGCGAGCTTGACTGCCACCGCCGGATCGTTGGAGTCGATGAGCGGGAAAGGTTGCCCGGCTACGTACCCCAGGACGGTTCGATGATCCGGCGATAGGCGAACCTGTCCGGAGTACTTTTCCGTCGCATCTTTATACGGCGGCGGCCAGTCGACCCGCTGCGTCGGCACGATCTTCATCGTCATGTTGTTTACCACTTTGTAGTACACACCCGGAGATACTAGGTCTTTGACCTTGCTGGCGTTCTCCGCGGTAATGAAGTCCCCCGGTTTGACCTGCGCACCTGCCGGTACTGCGTATGCGGCCAACAGGAGCGATACAACAACAAGTAGTGTGCCGATCTTAGAGAGTTCTCTCATCTGAGTCTCCTTTCGTCCCTTCGCGAAAGACTCCTAGCAATGAGAATTCAATAAGTAAAGGTAATTCTGGCAATTAGTGAAACTAAACTAGGTTCACGATACTTTCTCTGTTCAGCGACAAATCAAGCGCTCGTTGCCTGATTCATGTTCTAGCAGTCCGACCACTTACAGGCCGACCGCGACAGCCGGCCCGTGGGAGTCCCCAGCCCTCAATAGTTTTTCCAACAGGATTGCATTCGTCGATTCGCTTGAGGTGGAAATGATCTTTCCGAGAGCGCTAGATCCAATATCTACAACCAAGGTGCCTAACCCGGTCGATCGCCATCGGTATCGAAAGGAGGATGGCCGGAAACTGCGGTCCGGCTCTCTCCCGCGCGGCACCGAACCGCGTCGGTCGAGCCCGCTGCGCGAAAGTGAATTCGACGAACTCCCGCTCTGGGCTCCATAAAGCCCTTTTTGGAGACTCGTCCTAGAATTATCGCAAGAACAATTTCGTCTATTAGAAGCCTGGCAACCCCCTGCATTTCGTCTGCCTGCCATCTGGTTGTTAAAGCCAGTATTCTATACTATTAGATGTATAAATCAGATTAGATGACGCTACAGATGGGGCTGAGCCCGCGATTTCACATCTTCGGCTTGTGGTGATTTAGAACGCTCCGAATGCGCACGTCACGACTGCTGGCCCTCAATCCCGCCGACGGCAGAGCCCGAGAGCTCAGGCTAGGCAAAAAAGAACTAACGGTGGGGTGTGACGAAGGCAATGATTTGACCATTGTCGGTGGCGGAGTCTCGCGCCGCCACGCTGTGATTCGATATCGCGCCGGCGGCTACGAGTTGCGGGAACTGAATTCTACCAACGGGACGTTCGTAAACAACCAACGAATTGTGGTGTCGACGCTGCTTAAAGACGGCGACGAAATCCGCTTCGGGGCTGCACGATTCACGTTCCTGGATCAGAAAGAAATCAGGCCCATGCCAATTGAGCGCAAGCCTTCGCGGCGGCGGATCGGGCTTCGCACGGCGATTGGGCTGTTGCTGGTCTTATTTCTAATCGGATTTGCGGTTGCGGAGTATTTGATAAATCGTCATTACTTCAGCTGGCGGCTTGGAAGAATAAGCTCTGCTAATTCGACTTCAAAGACTGATCGCGCAACCCTAATGGCGGGGGCGAAGGCCGCCGCGAACCATGAAACGGTTACTCTCTCGGTGCCTCGAGCTGCCACTTCAGTTGCTCAACCGGATTGGTTGGCGCGGGTGAATTATTATCGTGCGATGGCGAAGCTCCCGCCAGTCGTCGAGGATTCTGCGCTGAGCGACGGCGACCTAAAGCACGCGCGATACCTGGTCGAAAACTACCCTGAAGTCATCAAGAAAGATGGCTCTCTCGGCGCTGCTGCGCACAGCGAAGAGGATACAAACTCCTGGTATACACCTGAGGGATCAGCCGCGGCGCGCAATAGCGACGTTTACGACGGCTGCAACAAAATGAGCCGGGAAGACCAGGTCGACGGATGGGTTGTGGGACCATTCCATCGCTTGTCGATCCTCAATCCCGATCTCGCCGCCGTTGGCTATGGTCGATACGACAAGGATCGGTGTTGGTCCGCCGCGCTTGATCTGCACCTCACACGCAAGTCTATCGCAGGCAGGCCGCTCTCAGTGAGTTTTCCTGCTGACGGATCGATGATTCCCACGCCCGACTTTGATGGCAATGAATGGCCGCCTCCCCTTGCCGGATGTCCTGGCTACGCGCAGCCGGTGGGATTCCCAATCACCTTGCAAACTCGGTGGAAGGGAATTGAGCCTCCAGTTGCGCATTTGCTCACTAAAAACGGGAAAGCAGTAGCACACTGCGAACTTGACCAGGCGAACTATGCGAACGCCAACCAGGTCGAGCAGGATTGGGGGCGCAAAGTCCTGAAGAGTTACGGCGCAGTGATCTTGATTCCGCAGGAACCGTTGATTGCCGGAGCGATGTATCAAGTATCGATCGCGGCAGGCGGGAAATCCTACGATTGGTCGTTCACCGTGCGGCTTCGTTGATCTTCGCGGCGGCAGCGATGCTCGTGCTGGCTTCGCCGCCACGGTTGGGTTTTGTCGCCAACTTCATCTCGCAGCCGGTGTTGATAGGCTTCAGGCCAGGAATAGGGCTCGTGATAGTCTTGGACCAAGTACCGAAGATTCTCGGTATCCATGGACTCACGCAGCTGTTGCCGGGTCTAGGCTGCGGCCGGATGGGCAGTCACCTGGACGTGAATCATTCGACCTCAAGCACGTTCCCTAGCCAAAACGCGTAAAGCATCCGAAGAGCGGCGGTCGCTACTACCCAGAAGTCGCAGGCAACGATGGCTTGCGCGCG
>DASXNP010000093.1:0-3496 GCA_036494985.1 Binataceae bacterium (SeqCode) | reverse complement strand
CAGCCGGTTCCGTCCGGCAGATAGACAGTCCTTGACCCGCGGGAGAATCCGACCTAAGAGCACGCCAGAGACGTCTGGGGGAAGGTGTACACAACTCTGATAGCTGCGATAGCGGCGTTAGGCGGACTTCTGTTCGGCTTCGATACCGGCGTGATCGCGGGCGCGATGCTCTTCATCGTGCCCGAATTCCACCTCGGTCCTGCGCAGCAGGGACTCGTCGTCAGCGCCGTGACTTTTGGCGCGCTGTTCGGCGCACTGGCCGGCGGAACTTCCTCTGACAGGTTCGGCAGACGCTGGACCAACATCGCCGCCGGATTGAGCTTCGTCGCAGGTTCAATTTTCTCGGGGCTCGCCCCCAACGTTGACGTTCTGATCGCAAGTCGCGTCCTCATCGGTTTGGCAATCGGACTGACCTCGGTCGCGGCGCCGATGTATATCGCGGAGCTGTCGCCGGCGCGCAATCGCGGCAAGCTGGTATCGCTTTTTCAACTGGCAATCACGATCGGAATCCTGGCCTCCTACATTGTCGATCGAGCTTTGGCGCCCGATCATGCGTGGCGCTGGATGCTTGCGCTCGCATTTGTCCCCGGCGCGCTGCTGGTAGTCGGAATGATCGCGATGCCCGAGTCGCCGCGATGGCTTTTGAAAATGGGAGCAGAGAAAGCCGCGCGGCAGGCACTTTCGCTCGTGCGGTCTGCGGGCGAAGTCGATGCGGAGGTGCAGGAAATCCGCGAAGACCTCGAACGCAATCAGCCGGCTGCGTGGAGCGAGCTGCTGATGCCGGGACTTCGTCCAGCGCTGCTGGTCGGCGTCGGGCTCGCCGTTTTTCAACAAGTGACCGGAATCAACACGATCATCTATTACGCTCCGCAGATCTTTCAGAAAGCCGGGCTGGACAGCGCTACTACCGCATTGGCGGCAACCGCCGGAATCGGTGTGGTTAACGTACTCTCAACGCTGATCGCGATCTGGTTGGTCGATCGCGTCGGGAGAAAGCCGCTGCTAATTGCCGGACTCGTCGGAATGATCGTGAGCCTGGCTGCGCTCGGCGTTGCTCAACGTTTCGGATCGACATTCGACGTTAGCCAATCCTGGGTCGCGCCAATTACGGTCGGATTCATCGGGCTGTACATCGTCTGTTTCGCCTTCTCGCTTGGGCCTGTCGTCTGGCTGATGATCTCGGAAATCTTTCCCAACCGGGCGCGCGCTCGCGCCGCCGGAATCTCGACGGCCGCCAACTGGACCGCGAACTTTCTCGTCAGTCTTTCGTTTCCGATTATGCAGGCGATGCTGGGACCGTCGCTGTGGTTCGTCTACGCAGCGATGGGTGTGGCGGCGTTCATTTTCATAATCGGTTGGGTTCCTGAAACCAAAGGAAAGTCACTCGAAGACATTTCACGTCAGTGGCTGACGCAACCTGTCGGCGCCGTCGCAGGTGAATGAGTCGTAGGCCGGAAGCGTTGGCATGAGCCGGTCAATCCTCAGATCGCTTGTTGCCGGCTGGCTGCTCGCCGCAATCCTTTCAGCACTACCTGCGCACGCGCAGACCTTCTCAACCCCGTGGATGCACACGACCAACCAGGATTGGGCTACCGAATGGGGAATACTCGATCCTCAGATTTTATTCCTGCCCGGGTCCTGGGCTCAGCTAAACGGGGCGACCGGAAATTGGGACGGCGTGCGCACTGACCTCTCCAATGCCGGCGTTTCTGCTTTCGGATCGTATGAAAGCGAATCCGCCGGCAATCCCGTCGGCGGAGAACTGCACAAGTTCCGCTACACGCATAATATCGCGCTCGGGATCGCAATGGACCTGAATAAACTGCTCGGCCTGCGCGATACCTACTTCCTGGCGTCAGCCTCGGAGCGCACCGGCAACAGCCTTTCGAACGATATCCCCAACACCCTTCAGGTCCAGCAGATTTTCGGACATCAAACGATCCGACTGGTGGACCTCGCGGTTGAACATCTTTTTTTCGACAAGAAGCTCGACGTCGTAGGCGGCCGTATCAACGCACTCGACGACTTCGCGACGTCGCCATATTACTGTTTTGCGCAAAACCTCGGCTTCTGCGGCAACCCGCTCAGTATTCCGACCAACGCTAACGTACCGAGCTATCCGGGCGCGGCTTGGGGAGTTCGAGCACGCTACCAGGCCACGCCCGAGTTTTACTCGATGACGGGTGCGTACAACACTTACCGCGACTTCCGCAGCGACAAGTTCCACGGCGTTGATTTCAGCCTCAGGCACAATTCCGGCGTCGCGATCATGCAGGAACTTGGCTATTCGCCCAAACAGATACGAGACCTCGGATTTCCGGGAACGTACAAGCTCGGCGGGCTCTACGATTCCGAACCACGGCTGCAATTCAGGACCGGTCAGATGCGTGGCGGAACATGGCAAATGTACGTGACCGGCCAGCAGCGACTCCTTCGGCGGCCGGAGGGAGCGACCAATCCTCACCAAGGTCTGTGGAGCTTCCTGGCTTTCTCGTACGCGCCGCCTAAGATGAATACCGATGAGTATTTCTGGGATGCCGGCCTGCTCTACTTCGGGCTGATACCGCACCGTCCTTACGACGAGCTAGGGCTGTTCGGAATCTGGGGCCAGTTTTCAAGCGACCTCCGCGATGCTCAGCGCGCAGCTCACGAGCCGACGCAGACGCATGAAGCGATCATCGAAGCTAACTACATGTACAACGCGACCCCATCGCTGACGGTACAGCCGGATATACAGGGCGTCTTTCGGCCGAACGGAACCGGCGTTGTCAGCGACACATTGGTTCTCGCCGTGCAAGTGACAGTTGCCCTTTAGAATATCTCGCGCTGTCGATTGATCTGCGCTTCGCGCTGGACGCTTCGGCTTGCGAGTAATACTTTTCTTTACCGTGATAAATGAAATCGAACAGGTTGCGCTCCGTGCCGCGCGTGCTGCCGGCAGAATCCATCTCAAGCGACTCAGCAGAATAACCATCAATCGTAAGTCGAACTCGATCGATCTCGTCACCGAGGCCGACCGCGAATCGGAAGCGGCGGTAATTGACGTCATCCATCGCGCATTTCCAACGCACGCGATTCTGGCCGAGGAAAGCGGCGCGAGCGGGCATCAAAGCGACCATCGATGGATCATCGATCCGCTCGACGGCACCACCAACTTCGCGCACGGCTACCCGCAGTTCTGCGTGTCGATCGCGTACGAGCGGCGCGGCCGCGTGCAGTTCGGCGTGGTGTTCGACGCGCTGAAAAAAGAATGTTTCATCGCGCATCGCGGACAGGGCGCGCGCCTTAACGGCAAGCCGATTCGGGTGAGTGCGACAACAAATCTCTGCTCGGCCCTGCTCTGCACCGGATTCGCGTATGACCGGCGCGAGCGGCGGCGCTTCTACCTGTGTTTCTGGGAAGAGATGATGATGCGATCGCAAGGCGTGCGCCGCACCGGGTCCGCGGCGCTCGATCGCGCTGACGTCGCAGCCGGACGCACCGATGGCTTCTGGGA
>DASXNP010000092.1:0-2103 GCA_036494985.1 Binataceae bacterium (SeqCode) | reverse complement strand
GCGAGCGAGATGTAGAGGCAGTCGAGGAGTTGCTTATTGCAATTTCGCGTACTCGCTTTCAGCCCGCTTCAGCGCGGGGATGTCCTGATCTGCGTCTTTCCAGAGGGTGAAAAAATCCTGATAAGCGGACCGTGCTTTCGCCCTGTCTCCCGTCAGCGCATATGCCCTGCCCAGTTGCAGGTGAGAGAGCGCCGCGATGGGATCGCTCACGACGATGCCGCGATGATCGAGAATCTTCCGAAACTCAGCCGCGGCTTCGGTCGGTTCCTTCGCAGCAAGATAGGCTTGCCCGCGAACATAAATCGGATAGAAAGCACCGAACAGGCCCGAGACAGCGCTGAGCGGAATGCCCAATTCATGAGGAGCCGCAACCTGAAGGAGTTCCACCGCACGTTCAGGGTCCGCCCGATTGAGTGCCAGCACTGCGCGAATCGTCGGCACGTAGCTGAACCGTACTGACGAATCCTCTGGAAATCCATTCTCCATCTCGCCGGCCAGCGCCTCTGCGCGCGAAGAATCGCCTGATATACCAAAGGCCAAGGCAGTGCCGTGTAAGACCTCTCGGGTATGCGAAAGCTGGAGCGCGGATGCCGCCCACTCCGCTGCCGCTCCCTTGTTCCCAAACAAAGCTTCCCGGACGGCAGCTCCCGCAGCCCATAGGGAAGCCCTTTCCGGCTGGCCCGCTTGTTGCGCCTGAAACACGGCACGATGCGAAATGGTTCGGGCATCTCGCAAGTGACCCGAATAACCAGCGACAAAAGCCTCCCGCGCTGACATCCAGTTCTCGCCACCGGGCCGGGCCCGCGCACGAATAGCCTCCCGGTCCATGCCAGACCTGTCGCCTTTGAGAAAAGCGATATCGTACGCCAGCATGATGAACTCGTCGGCATCGAGGCTGCGTGCAGCGGCGGCTCGCAGAGCGCCTTCGCCCTCCTCCAAGCGGCCGAGGTACGTGTTCAACACACCCAGATTGTAATACCCGACCCAAGAATCAGGGTCCAGTTTGATCGATTTCTGGGCCTCTAGTAGCGCGGTCTCGTAGCGGCCTGCTCTCTTGTTAACTAGTCCGGATAGCACCTGGTGAGGGCTCGCTTCTCGGGGATAGGCTCGCTCCCAAGCCTCAGCAGTCTGTTGCGCTGCTTCCATGTTTCCTGTTACCAGGGTTTCGTAGTTGACATCGATGAGGAACCTCTCGCGGTCGCTTACCCGGTCGCGCAACTGCCAGGCCCGGGCGATGCTAGCCGCCGCAAGGCCGGATTGATCGAGGTCAGCATACAGCCGGCCGAGCCACGCATGCGCGACGGCGAATTGCGGGTCCATATCCGTGGCGCGCCGTAGAAACGGCAGCGCTGCCGACGCACCATGCGCGGCATGAATCTGCCATCCGGCGCTGTAGGCTTTGAGGGCCTCGAGCGATGGCGTAGTTGCTTCGGCCAGCGAAGTCGAATACTTTTCTACACTCGCAAGCGATTCACCAGCGCGGGCTCTAAACCTGCTCGCCATTGCACTTAGCGCTTTCAGCACGTCCTCTTTCCGGGGCGCCTGCTCCTGTTCTTCGTCGAGCACGCCGCCGGTTTGGCAATTCTTCGTCCGCAGACCCAGCACATACTCAGAGCCGAGCATGGCAATGGAGCCCTCGATTATTGCAACGGCGCCGGTGCGCTCACAGACCTCTCGCGCGGTTTCCCCGGCTACTCGCGCGTCCACCAGCTGGCCCATCAGGGCCAAAGCTCGCCGAACGCGCTGCTCAGGAACCACACTCAGAAACGGTGACTGCTCCAATTGCACCTCCATGCCTTGCCGCAACGCTCCATCGAAGACCGGATCGCCGGTGGAATTGGTAAAGTCAGCAAGGACAACGGTGTCCTTCTCGGTGAGCACCGGGCCGCGGCGCATCACGAACCACAGGGCTGCCGCTGCGACGGTAAGTAGAACGCCGAGAGCAATCGAGATCCGCTTCCAGGGGTTTGTTTCGTTGACCGAAACCTGCACCTTCGAATGGCTCGCCGCGACAATGCTGAGTTCCCTTTCGGGCAGCAATCGCACGTCTTCTGCAAACCGATATCCTCGCCCCTGCACCGTAACGATGTAACGGTTCTGTTC
>DASXNP010000091.1:0-3708 GCA_036494985.1 Binataceae bacterium (SeqCode) | reverse complement strand
CTTGAAACCTCCACCGAGCAGTTCGACAAGATGACCACGGTCAACCTCCGCGGCCATTTTCTGATGATGAAGCACGGCATCCCCGCGATCGCAAAATCCGGTGGCGGCGCGATTGTCAACGTCTCCTCGATGGCGGCTTTGCGCAGCAATCAGCAGGTCTCATACGAAGCAACCAAGGCTGCGCTGCTCGGACTCTCTCGTTCGGCGGCGGCGAGCCACGCGCGCGACAACATTCGCGTGAACACGATTCTTCCAGGTCTGATCAACTCCTCGATGGTGCGTCGATTGATCGGGGATCGCGAGAGTCGGGTGGCGCCCAGAATTCCACTGCGGCGACAGGGGACGCCGTGGGAGATCGCCAGCGCAATCGTATTCCTGCTCTCGGACGACGCTTCGTACATAACAGGCACCGAACTGATCGTCGACGGCGGTTTGAGCATGCGATGAGAAAAGTAAAGTTCGGTTATCAGCTAGATTTCCGCAATCCTCCCGGCACCGGGCGAAGCTTCGCCGACCTCTATCGTGACGCTTTCGAACAGATCGACCTCGCCGAAACTCTCGGCTTCGACTCGATTTGGCTAACCGAGCATCACTTCACCGATGACGGTTATCTGCCCTCGCTGCTCCCGATGGCCGCCGCGATCGCCTCGCGCACCAAGCGCCTTACGATCGGTACGTACGTATTGCTCGCGCCCTTCACGCATCCGCTCAAGCTCGCCGAAGACGCTGCCGTGGTCGACGTGATTTCAAATGGAAGACTGCGCCTTGGCTTGGGGCAGGGATACCGCGGCGAGGAATTCGCGGGCTTCGGCGTGCCGCGCGCCGAACGCCTCGGGCGGACTCTCGAAACGATCGAGATCCTCAAGCGCGCTTGGAGCGGAGAACGCTTCAGCTTCAGCGGTAAGTACTTCCAGTTCACCGACGTGCGCGTGCTGCCTCCGCCCGCGAGCCGGCCTTATCCAGAACTGCTCTGGGGTGCCGGAGCCCGCAAGGCGATCGAACGCGCTGCCTTACTCGACCTCGGTTTCGCCTGCGTCGGCGGCCGTAAGCAGATTGCGATCTACCGCGACCGGCTTGCGACCCTGGGCAAGAACCCCGATCACTTCACCGTCGTGGGCAGCCGCGTGGTCTACCTTGCTGACACGCCCGAGCAGGCGTGGCGCGAGGTCGGCGACGGCCTGCTTTACCAAGCCGAGCTGTATGGCAAGTGGCTTTCGGCGGCCGCCAAGACTGCAGCTAGCAAGGTTTTGATCCGGCCCGAGCCTGAGCGCCTTAAACGCACCAGCATCCTCGGCCCGGTTGGTCTGGTCCGCGACCGACTAAGCGAGGTGATTGAAACCACGGCGCTTACCGAATTGATCCTGGTGATGCAGTTGCCGGGGGTCGCGCCCGAAAAGGCCTATCATTCGCTTAAGCGATTCGGCACCGAGGTCCTGCCCAGCTTCAGGTAAGCGTGGTTTACCAAACAACGCCAGTGTCGTAGACTTGCACAGATTTTTCTCGACAGTGGCCGGTCCGCGATCGATTCAGATTCGACTTTAAGGAGACTTTTGCCATGGCAGAGGAACGTAGTGGCGCGGTAACGATGCGCGGTAATCCGCTTACGTTGGTCGGACCGGAGATCAAGCCGGGCCAAAACGCGCCGAGCTTTTCCGCGGTGGGCAAGGGAATGGCGCCGGTGTCGCTGGACAGCTTCAAGGGCAAGGTCAAGATAATCAGCGCGGTTCCCTCGCTTGATACGCCAGTGTGCGACAAGGAGACCCGCCACTTCAACGAGGAGGCCGCCAAGCTTCCCGGCGGCATCGAAATCCTTACGATCTCCATGGATCTTCCGTTTGCACAGGCCCGCTGGTGCGGCGCGGCCGGGGTCGACAAGGTCACCACCATAAGCGACTTCAAGAATCGCGAGTTCGGCGAAAAATACGGCACGCTGATCAAAGAGCTCGGACTGCTGGCGCGAGCGGTGTTTGTAGTGGACAAGCACGACAAGGTCACCTACGTCGAATACGTCAAGGAAGTCGCAAGCGAACCCAACTACGGAGCAGTCCTCGAAGCCGCAAAGAAGGCATCCTAAGATCGGTCAAATTCCGCTGACTGGCTTCGCAAAACGCGGGGGTTCGCTCGGCCGATCCCCCGCGTCGTTCGTTTGATCGGTTAAGTAGAGGCTTGTGATGTCTGCGATTGATCCCAATGCCTTAAGCCCGGTTCTGCGGCGCGGCTTGTACGAGGCGATCTTCGGCCGCCGTGATATGCGCGAGTTCCGCCCCGATCCGATCCCAAACGAAGTTCTGGCCCGTGTGCTGGTGGCGGCTCACCGGGCGGGCAGCGTCGGTTTCACTCAGCCTTGGGACTTCGTAATCGTGCGCGACCTTGCGCGGCGACGAGCGCTCAAGGCGGTGTTCGAACAGGAGCGGCGGCGCAACGCCGATCAGTTCTCCGGCGCTCGCCGCGAAAAATTTCTGTCATTCAAGCTTGAAGGAATCATCGATGCGCCGCTGAATATTATCGTCACCTGCCGCGCCGGCCGCTTTGGTCCCGCGGTTCTGGGCAAGACCAGTATCGATGAGGTCGAAGTATTCTCGACTTGCCTCGCGGTCCAAAATCTTTGGCTGGCCGCGCGGGCAGAGGGTCTCGGGGTGGGATGGGTCAGCATCCTGCGCAATCAAGAGCTGCGCCGAATTTTCGAGATCCCCGATGAAATCCTTCCGGTTGCGTACTTGTGCTGCGGGTATGTCGAGGCGTTCCCGCCCCGCCCTCAGCTCGAAACCGCGGGCTGGGCCGACCGCATCTCGCCCCGCGGTCTGCTTCACTTCGATTCATGGGAGCGCTTAGGCGAGCACGATCTACTAGCTAAGGCGGTCGACGATCCCGAGATCTGGCGCGACATTTTCCCAAACGGTTGAGCCGTTTTACGCGGCGCTGCGGTTTTGGTGAGAGGCAAAAGCGCATAGTTTCTCTAAGCCGCGCGGCGAGGGCGGCATCAACTTGGGCATCATCGACGAAACCATTGCTGCGATTGAACCGCTTGACGAGAGCGCACGCAAAACCGCGAAGGCCCGCCTCGATTCGCTCACCAAACCGCGCGGAAGCTTAGGCTATCTGGAGGAAATTGTAGAGTGCTACGCAGCTATCCGCCACGACGGATGGGCGACTCGCAAAGGCGAAGCGATCGCGGTATTCGTCGCCGACCACGGAATCGCGGACGAAGGCGTCAGCGCCTATCCGAAGGCGGTGACCGTCGAAATGCTGCGGAATTTTGCACGCGGGGGAGCTGCGATCTGCGTTCTTGCCCGCCGCTTTGCGCTCGACCTGGTGGTTGTCGATGTCGGGGTGGCCACCGACACCCGGATGGAAAATCTTCCAGGCGTTACCTATCGACGGGTCGCGCCGGGTACTGTCAGTTTCATCCGCGGCCCCGCGATGGAGCGCGCTCAAGTGCTGAGCGCGCTCGAAACCGGAATCGAAATCGCTCGAATGCTGGCCGCTCGGGGCGTGACGCTGATCGGCATCGGCGAGATGGGAATCGGCAACAGCACTTCAGCCGCGGCGCTTCTGTCAGCGCTTAGTGGGATTCCGCCCGCAAAAATTGCGGGCTTCGGAAGCGGCTTGGACGACGCCGGACTGCGACGAAAAATCGCATTAATCGAGCACGGGTTGAAGCTTCATCGCGCATCTCTGGGGGATGGCGTTTCGCTCCTGGCGGCGCTT
>DASXNP010000090.1:0-8446 GCA_036494985.1 Binataceae bacterium (SeqCode) | reverse complement strand
AAGCCTCAACCGACCGCCCTCATCCCAACAGGTTGGCCACTTGGTCCAGCGCCTGCGCAAGCCGCGACGCATCGCGCCCGCCAGCCTGCGCAAGGTCCGGCCTTCCCCCGCCGGAGCCGCCCACGATTGGCGCGATCTGTTTGACGATTTCCCCGGCCTTCACCCGGTTTGCCAGGTCGGGCGTGACCGCAACCAGCAACGCGACCTTCTCGCCCAGGTCTGATCCCAGGGCAATCACCGCCGAGCCATGTTTCTGTCGCAAGCGGTCAGCCATCTCGCGCATAGCGCTTGGATCCACGCCGTCGAGCTTGCGGGTAACAAGCTTGATCCCGTTGACCTGTCGTACCTGATCGCCATCGGCCCCCGCACTTTCAGAAGGGCCCGCTAAGAGCTTCTTCTCGAGCTCGCGAATCTTACGCTCGAGTTCCTTTTCGCGCGCGAGCAACCGCTGCAAACGCTCCAGGGCGAGAGCGTCTTTGGCGCGCAGCTGATTTCCGATCTCATCGAGAATCCTCTCGTGTGCCCGAATCGACTCGACTGCCCCCTGCCCGGTCAGCGCCTCGATTCTGCGCACGCCGGCGGCGATGCCCGACTCCGAATCGAGCCGAAAAACGCCGATCTCGCCAGTCCGAGCCACGTGGGTTCCACCACAAAGCTCGACCGAGAAATCGCCGATTCGCAGCACGCGCACCCGATCGCCATACTTGTCGCCGAAAAAGGCCAAGGCGCCAGCCTTGATCGCGTCGTCGTACGCCATCTCTTCGCTCAAGACTTCGGCGTTCTCTCGAATTCGCGCGTTGACTTCCTCCTCGATGGTTTGCAGGTCGGCGTCTGCGATCTTGCCGGTATAGTTGAAATCGAAGCGGAGTTTTTCGGGCGCCACCAGCGAACCCGCCTGATGGACGCCATCCCCGAAAACCTCGCGCAGCGCGTAATGGAGGACGTGGGTGGCCGAATGGTTCAGCATCGCCGCTCGCCGCCGATTCCGGTCGATTTTCAAATGAACGCGCGCGCCGGCAGCGAATTCGCGAGCGTCACCGCGCAAGAGTCGACCGATATGCACGATTGCTTCATTGGATTTGCGAGTCTCGGTTACTTCAAAAAGAGCTCCGCCGCCGGCAGCTTCGATTACCCCGCGGTCGCCAATTTGGCCGCCGCCCTCTGGATAAAAGGGAGTCTCGCGCACAAGTAGCCTGGTGAGTTCATCCGTGGTATCGGGACTCAGGTCTCCGCGGAAAGTATCGGTGACCTCCGAATCCGCCTCGGCGCGATCATATCCGACAAAGCGCGATTGCAGCCTGCCGCTGACTTGGATCTCAGGACCGGCTATGCTCTCCTTGCGCGAGGCCCGGCTCCGGTCGCGCTGCTCATCCATCAAGCGATCAAACTCTTCGAGGTCTACTTCAAAGCCCTGATCGCGGAGAACGGCTTGGGTCAGATCAAGGGGAAGCCCGTTAGTGTCATGAAGACGGAATGCAAAATCACCCGGGAATAGGCGTTTGCCTTCTCGTCGAACCTCCAACAGCTTTTGTTTGATAAGCTCTAAACCGATTTTCAGTTGAGCGTCAAAGCCGTTCTCCTCAGCTTGAACTTCTTCGATGATCCTCTTCTCGGTCGCGCCGCCCTGACCGCGAAGCTCCGGGTATCCCTCGGCCATCGCCTCAATAGTGCTTTTGCAAACGCGGCTAAGGAACCCTGCAGAGAGCTTGAGTTTGTTTCCGTGGAGTGCCGCGCGGCGAATCAAGCGTCGAAGGACGTAGGCGGGGCCGTTGTTGCTCGGAGTTAAGCCCTCAGCGATCAAAAAGCAAATTGCCCGGGCATGGTCTGCGATGGCTCTATAAGCGATGTCGCATTCGCTCGATTGACCGTAGGCGGTTCTTACGCCGACTGACATGACGAGTTCTTCCAAGCTCAGCCACCCCATTTGAGTTCGCTGAAAGAAGGTCAACGACGACTCCGGCTTGACGATGATCTGGCGAAATACATCGATGTCGTAGTTACCGAGCAGCCTGCCCTGCTCCAGTCCCTGCAAAACCGACGCAACCCGCTCCAATCCGGTTCCCGTGTCGACATGCTTCTTCGGCAGCGGAGTCAGCTTACCTGACTCATCGCGGTTGTACTGGATGAAAACCAGGTTGGCCAGTTCGATGAATCGCTCGCATCCCTCGGTGTTGACCGCGCATTTGACTCCGGCGTGCGCCTTGGCGTCGCACGCCCGATCGCCGCGATCGATGTGTACTTCCGAGTCCGGACCACAGGGCCCAGTCTCGCCCATCTGCCAGAAATTTTCCTTGTCGAAGCGCATTATCCGGTCATTGGGTAGGACTTCCATCTTGCGCCAGATCGCTTCGGCTTCGTGGTCATCTTTGTAGACCGTCGCGTAGAGCAGCTTAGGATCGACGTCCCAGACCTTGGTAATCAGCTCCCAGTGCCACGCGATCGCTTCGGTCTTGTAGTAGTCGCCGAATGACCAGTTTCCAAGCATCTCGAAGAACGTATGGTGATAGGTGTCGCGGCCGACCGCTTCCAAGTCATTGTGCTTACCCGAGATTCGCAGGCACTTCTGGCAATCAGCGACTCGCGACCATGAGGGAGTGCGGAGTCCAAGAAAATAATCCTTGAACGGAACCATTCCGGCATTGGTGAAAAGGAGTGTCGGGTCGCCTTTGGGAATCAGCGAAGCGGACGGAACAATCTCATGTCCCTTACCCCTGAAAAAGTCGAGAAATGATCTGCGAACGTTATCCGTGGTCCAGCGCATATAGTCCAGCATAGCTTGACCGCTTGGGTTCTCGCATCAGCGCAGAGTCGCTCGGCAGCCCTAGACGGTCCGGTTCGAGGATAGCGTCAGGCACCTGGCCAGATCGGCGGCGAAACGGTTGGCATCGGGCGGTTCCAAGCGCGCGGTCGTAACCCTTATTGCCGGGGGAGTCTTGATCCGATAGCGTTCGCCGGCGTTCACCAACCAGCCGCAATTCAAGAGCGCCTGAATCGTCGCGGCCTCTTCCCGGACCGGAATCCAAACGTTCAGACCCGACCGTCCGTGGGCCTCGATCCCGTGTCGAGCTAAAGCTTCGAGCAAGGCGTTGCGCCGGCTCGCGTAGGTCTCGGCTGCTCGACGGAGCATCTTCTGGACATTCGGATCGTTCCACAAGGCCAGCACCATATGCTGCAAAACATGACTGACCCATCCCGGCCCGAGATTCATCCGGCCTTCGACTCTGCCGACCGTCACCGCGTCGCCTGCGACGAACGCGAGCCTTAAGTCCGGACCAAGCGCTTTGGATACCGATCGCACCACCGCCCATCGAGGTCGCGAGGCGTCGGTGAGCGTAAACGCCGGCGTCCCGGCGGTCACCGAGGCATGATCGTCCTCGATTATCAAAACTCTAAGATGGTCTCGGAGTGCATCGCGCAGTTCGCCGGCTCGAGCACCGTCGAGCGCGGCGCCGGTTGGATTCTGCGCTCGCGGCGTGACGACACAAGCCGAGGCTCCCTGCGCCAGCGCTCCGACAAACCCGCCAGTGACTGGACCGTGATCATCGATTGGAACTGGTAGCGCGGTCAGTCCCAAGGTCTTGAGCAAGTCCAGAATCGAGCTATAGCCAGGATCTTCGACGATCACCCGATCGCCGGGCCGCAGGTGGGCCTGCAGGACGCGCTCGATTCCGTCCAAGGCGCCCGCCGCGATCGTAATCGACGAGCAATCGATCCCGTCCATTTCCAGGTAGCGACGGGCAGCGTCAATCAGCGCGCCGACGTTGGGCGCCTCTCCATAGAGGCGAGGCTTCAACTTGAGCGTTGCCATCACTTCCATCAGCGAGGGCAACAGCTCCGGGTCGGGGCTGCCGTTACCTAGATCCCGAACACCTCGCGGAGCGCTGGCGCGGGGACGGGTCGGCAGCGGCGGCTGCTGGCTGACTGAGGTTCCACGCCGTCCGCGGGCCACGATCAGTCCGCGCCCGCGAAGGCTGTGGTAGGCCGCCGCAACCGTAGTTGGACTAACACCCAAGGCGCGGGCGAGCTCACGAACCGGAGGCAATTGGTCACCCGGCGCCAGTGCGGCCGCGAGTATCCCGCTCTCGACGCTGGCTGCGATCGCGCTGGCGTCCTCGCCGCTTATGCGATATTGTACCGTCACGCTGTACTATTTGTACTGTAACAAACTATGGAGTTACACCATGTCGCAGACCGCGCCCTCGCAACGGACCACCGTAAAAAGGCTCCCCATTCGCGCAAACTACGATCGGGCGGCGATCAAATCCATCATTGACGAAGCCCTCATCTGCCATCTCGGCTTTGAGTTCGCCGGCCAGCCTTACGTTATTCCCACGATTCACGCCCGGCAGGAAGATCACCTTCTGATTCATGGATCGCAGGCAAGCCGGATGCTGCGAAGGGTCCGCGAGGGGGTTGACATCTGCGTGACGGTGACGCTGCTCGACGGTCTCGTGCTTGCTCGTTCGGCTTTTCATCATTCTATGAACTATCGCTCGGTGGTCGTCCTTGGGCGCGGCCGCGAGATCACGGTGCGAGAAGAAAAGCTCGACGCGATGCGCACCCTGGTGGAACACGTGGTTCCCGGCAGATGGGACGATGCTCGTAAGCCAAACGAGATGGAGTTGAAGCAAACCATGATTCTGCGGCTCCCTATCAGCGAAGCGTCGGCCAAAATCAGGACCGGCGGTCCGACCGATGACGAAGAGGATTATTCGCTGCCGATCTGGGCGGGCGTGTTGCCGCTGAACCTGACAGCGCGGCCTCCCATTGCCGATCCGCGGCTCGCCCCCGGCATGGCGGCTCCGGAATACCTGAACCGATACGCGCGTCCCCTCGCTACTTGATTCGCGTGGTCGGCGCGGCCTTCGAAGCCTGGACCTGTCCGCGTGACACCGCGTCGTCGCCGAACTTCTTCGCGATCGAATCCAGGGCGCGGTTGAGCCTTGCACTGCGAGTCTCCGCCGGCGGCTGGTCGAATAATTCAAACTGGGAGGTGTCGGGCCGCTCCAGGTTGTGGACCTGCACGCCCGCCAGCCGAATGGCCTCCGTTTCGCGGATACGGCCAAGCAACCGGATAGCTTGCCGGCTGATTTCGCCGCCGTCGTTGGTCGCGCAGTCCGAGGACAGGCTGCGGGTCAGGATTGGATAGCGTCCCCCGCCGAGCGGTCGGGCCAATTTTACCTTGAGAATAACGGTTTTTGCCTTGACGTTGTCGCTGCGCAGCCTGCGCCCCAGTTCTTCTCCATGGGCAATCAGAACGCGCTTCAAATCAAGCGAGTCGATTCGCAGATCACGCTCGAAGGTGGACTCTTCGCCGTAGGATTTTCGCTTCCAATCCGCGATCACTTCTCGCGGATCGTTGGCCAGCGCGAGTTCCCGCAAATGGGTCCCCATCCAACCGAACCTGCCTCGCAGCCACACCGCGTTGGCGCGGGCGAGGTCACCGATCGTCTGAATGCCTGCACCATGGAGCCGTTCCAGTGTCACCCGGCCGACGCCCCACAATCGCTCCACCGGCAATGGTCCGAGAAAATCTTGCAAATGCTCCGGCCCGAGCACCAGCATTCCATCTGGTTTCGACATGTCGCTCAGTATCTTCGCCACCATCTTCACCGGAGCCACCCCGACCGACACCACCAGCCCGGTCGCTTCGAGCACGCGGCGCTTGATTTGGCGCGCCGCCTCCAGCGGTCCTCCACCGATCTTCTCGGTTCCGGTCAAATCAAGGGACGCTTCGTCAAGCGACAGCGGCTCGACGATCGGCGTAAAGCTCTCAAATATCGCGCGGATCTGCTTGGAGATCTCCACGTAGCGATCCATTCTGACCTTCACGAAAATCGCCTCTGGGCAGAGTCGGCGGGCGTGCGCAGAAGGCATCGCCGCGCGCACGCCATACTGGCGTGCCTCGTATGAGGCCGAGGTGACAACCCCGCGATTGCCGCCGCCCCCCACGATAACCGACTTTCCCTGCAAATCCGGATTGTCGAGCTGCTCGACCGACGCATAGAACGCGTCCATGTCGGCGTGCGCAATTACGGTGTTCCACATTTGGGGCTGCCCGCCTCAACTATCTATACCGCAGGGCGGCGCTCCGGCGACTCCTCCGCCGAGGGTGTGCGCTTCAAGATTTGGTGTGGCGGCGGTTTGGATTGCGGCCGCTTCAGGCGATTTTTCGACGAGCTCGACAACCCTCAGCAAATCGCCCGGCTGGAGAGTCGCAGCGAATCGGCTCGCCGTTCCGACTTGGATGCCAGCTCGGATCAAGCAGTAGCTTGGATGTCCGAGGTGCAGTTTGGGCACCGGTTCGCCTTGATCGGAATCTTCGAAATGCAGCGCGGGCATTCCCGAGTGGCGGCTTCGGCTGGAGTTTCCTTCGGAGCCGTCAGTTTGTTCATCGCGCGCACCACCAGAAAAACCGCAAACGCGATGATCAGGAAATCGATGATCGTGTTGAGAAAAACGCCGTAATTGAGCGTCGGCGCCCCCGTCCTTCTTGCCAGATCCAGCGAACCGTAGTGGTGACCATCAAGCGGAATAAAAAGATTCGAGAAGTTCACCCGCCCCAACAGCAATCCGAGCGGCGGCATCAGAAGGTCGGAAGTAAACGAGGTTACGATCTTCCCGAAGGCGGCGCCGACCACCAGACCCACCGCCAGATCAACGACGTTGCCGCGCATCGCGAACTCTTTAAATTCTTTGAGCATCTCCGGTCTCCTTCTACCCTGATCCGAACTCGACTCCGTGCTGCTTTGAGCCCTGAACGACCGCTAACGCAAGCTTCGCACTCAATCCATCGAGGGCGTGCGCGTGCTGGGATCGACCGGTGGCTAGTTGCGAGTATCACCGATCAGTAGCTTTTCGACCGTTCGCCCAGCGGCTAATTCTCCACTCCGAATGCAATCGGGTATTCCCACGCCGCGCAAAGCGGCGCCCGCTAGTTCGATCGATCCCAGGCTGCGGCCCATCGTTTCGATTTCATCGACCAGGTCGAGGTGGCCGACCCGGTATTGCGGCATCGAGTTTGGCCACCGTTCAACATGAGTCGTGATTGGTTGCGCCGTTAAGCCCAGCAGCGAGCGGAATTCCTCGCGCGCCGCGGCCGCCAGCTCCGCGTCGTCGAGCGTCATCAGCTCGGCTTGCAGCGACCCGCCGATGAAGGCCCGCATGAGGATAGTGTCCGGCGGGGACCTTCCGGCGAATTTCAGGCTCGATAGGGAACCCGCAATGATCCTGCGTCGCTCGATTAGCGGTACGACAAATCCGAAACCGTCGGGCAAGTGGGTAGCATCCACCCGCCGGTATGCCAGATTGACGGTCGCGGCGGATGAATATTGTATTTGGTTCAGCCGGCCGGCGAGTTGCGGATGATGCGGCAGCAGAAGCTTCGCAGTAATCCGGGCAGGGGTTGCCAGCACGATCGCGTCGGCGGCGATCGCCTGTTTGCCGGCCGTAACGGTCGTCCATTTACCGGCGCTGGTGCGCTCCAGTCGCTCGACCCGCGTTTGGTTGTGCGCCTGCCCGGCCAAGTTAAAGAGCAGTTTTTCGATCAGAGTTTCGATCCCGCCTGCGAAGCTGGCAAAAAGGCTCCAGCGCGCTCCGCTCTCTGGTCTACTGCCCGCCCCTGACCGCGCCGCGCTGCGCAGTCCCCTGATCACACTGCCGAACTTCTGTTCGAAATCAACGAATCGTGGGAGAGTCGCGCGCATGCTCAGGAGCTGCGGATCGGCGGTGTAGATTCCGGCGGCCAGCGGCTGTGCCACCCTTTCCAGCGCCTCGCGTCCGAGCCTGCGCGCCACAAACGCCCCCAGGCTTTCATCCGCGGTCGCGCGCCGCCGCGGTATCAGGGGTTCAAGCGCCATGCGTAGTTTTCCGCGCAAGCTGAATATGGGGCTGCGCAGCGCCGGACCAAGATACGTCGGCGCGAGCAGCGCGAATCCCTCGGGGATGGGAAGGAGCCGTCCACGAATCACGACGTAGGTCCTTCGATACTTCTCCTGTGTTCCGATCAAATCGGATTCAAGCCCGAGTCTCTTCGCCAGGGTGAGCCCCCATGGCTTGTCGGTGATGAACGAATCGGCACCCGTCTCGATCACGAACCCGTCCCTGCGAATCGTATGGAGCGGACCGCCGAAGCGCGAACTGCCCTCGAGCAAAGCAACCTCAAGTCCCAACCGCCGCCGCGCTGCTTCCTCTTTCAAATTGAAAGTCGCCACCAGTCCCGTGATACCGCCGCCGATCACGACGACCCGCTTGCTGGTGACCGCATGCTGTGGCGCAAACTGCGTCAAGGAATAGCCGGGTTACGCGCCTAAGACCATCGAGGCGATCATCTCGATGAACTTCGGATGCACTCCGACGGTCTGCGCACGTACCAGCTTGATCCCGGACTCGCGCGCCGCGGCGGCTGCTTCTACGTCGAGGTCGTAAAGGACCTCGACGTGATCGC
>DASXNP010000089.1:0-2173 GCA_036494985.1 Binataceae bacterium (SeqCode) | reverse complement strand
AGGTATCCTCGACGAAGGTGCCGTCCGGGTAATCGTCATCCGCAGCCATCTGCGTCACTTCAACTCCGCAGGTCGCCAGCGCGCGGCAGTACGCGGCATGCTGCTCTAAGGCTTTGCGAAAATCGGGACCGGACGGGGATGCGGACATCGTCAAGCCCTGCGAAAAATTCTCGCCCGGAAGACGCACTATTGCCTTGGTGAAGCGCATTTGGCTGAATGATAGCTTGCCGACGGGCTAAATAAACATCCTCGGGGAGATCACCATGCGTCTCGTATCATCAGCTCTCATCTTCGCCGCGTCCTGGGCTTCAGCTCTGGCTTTCGGCGGTGCGCGCCAGGAAGCCAAAGTTCTCATGGCCTCGGACCCTACCGCTCTCAAGTTCGAACAGGATTGGGGGTTTTCCGACGCCATCGTGACCGGCGATACGATTTACTTGTCGGGTGTCGTTGCCGGCGTCCGCGATGGCGAAACCGACTTGAAAGTCGGCTACAGCCGCGCTTTCGAACGAATCAGTGAAATTCTGAAGAATGCGGGCGCAAGTTGGGACGACGTCGTGGAAATCACGAGCTTTCACACGGATCTTACCACCCAGATGCCGGCAATCATCGCGGTAAAGAACAACTACGTGAAGGCGCCCTTTCCAGCGTGGACGGCCATCCAAGTCTCCCGATTGATCCCGTCCAACGGCATCACTGAGATCAAAATAGTGGCAAAATTTCGGAAATAAGGGTCATTGATCCGCTCACCAGATGTGCACCCGCTGGTCCGCGGGCAGATAGTACGTCTCGCCGGGCTTCACGCCGAACGCGGCATACCATTCGTCGATGTTGCGCGTCGGCCCGATCACGCGAAAGGCGCGCGGCGAGTGTTCATCGGAAGCGACTTGCTTGCGCAGATAATCCTCCCGAACTTTGCCGCGCCAGGCTTGCGCCCAGCCGAGAAACACGCGCTGATCGCCGCTGAATCCGTCAATCACCGGCGCGGGTGCGCCAAGCAGCGAGCGATGATACGCCTCCAATGCCACGTTCAGGCCGCCCAGATCCGCGATATTTTCGCCCATGGTCAGATCGCCATTGATGTGTGCGCCCGGAACCGGTTCATAGCCGGAGTATTGCGAGCCCAGCCGTTTCGCCCGCGCCTCAAAGGCCGCGGCATCAGCCGCAGTCCACCAGTCGCGCAATTGTCCCGAAGAGTCGAGCTTGCGACCTTCATCATCGAAGCCGTGCGTCAATTCATGTCCGATCACCGCGCCGATCGCACCGTAATTAATGGCTGGATCGGCCGCGGGATCGAACTGCGGCGGTTGCAGAATTCCCGCGGGAAACACGATGTCGCGCAGAGAACCGTTGTACGCATCATTCGTCTGCGGAGTCATGCTCCAGTCCGAACGGTCCACCGGACCATTGAGCCGTGACACGTAGAAATGCCAGTCCGCTTCGCCCGCGCGGCGCACATCGCCCAGAAGATCATCGGATCGAATCAACACCGCCGAGTAATCGCGCGGATGATCGGGATAGCCGACTTTGATTTGATAGGTATCGAGTTTCTTCAGTGCCTCCAGCTTGGTAGCCGGGCTCATCCAATCGAGGCGCTCCAGGCGCGCCCGCATCGCCCCCTTGATATTCGCCACCAGGGCTTCAATTTTGGCCTTGGCCTCAGGCGAAAAAAAGCGCGCGGTATATAGCTGGCCCACCCCAAAGCCTAAGTTGCCGAAACAATCGATGCGATCGCCTCCGCAATCTCCGCCGCTCACGGCATGAACCGCCCTTTTCCATCGCACCGGCTCCGCCGCTTGGCCGGAAAGAACCTTGTCGCGAAACTCGGATCGCGCGCTGCCGAAGGGCTTGGACAGATAAAATGCGGCATTGTCGGCGACGGCAAATGCCTGCCAGGCTTGCAGTACCTCGAGCGGAGTCGCTTGGTAGATCGCGCCGATACGCACGAACGCGGATTTCTCGGCCACGATGATGCGATCGATACTGCCGACGCCCGCGGCTCGCAGAAAACGCGGCCAGGCAAACCCGGGCGTTAGATCGGCAAGTTCCCGAGTCTTGATCGGGTTGTAGATTTTGTCGAGGTTTCGCTGCTCCGCCTTGCTCCAGCTCGCCTCGGCAATCTTGGTTTCGAAGTCGATCACCGCCGCGGCGCGCGCACGCGCTTCGGGCCAGCCGA
>DASXNP010000088.1:0-7033 GCA_036494985.1 Binataceae bacterium (SeqCode) | reverse complement strand
GTTGACAATGACTCTGGATGGCTCAGACAGATGCCGTTTGCCGACGTCGAAGCCGTCGTCGATCCCACTTGCCCTGATCTCACCGGGCGCGTGCTCGAAATGATGGCCGCCGTCGGCTACAACGCCGATCACCCGGCCGCGCGCGGTGCAATCCAATGGCTCAAGCGCGCCCAAGACGCCGAGGGACCGTGGTGGGGCCGATGGGGTGTCAACTACATCTACGGCACTTTCTCGGTTCTCGCCGGGCTTCGCGCCATCGGCATTGATTGCGGCGAGCCGTGGATCAAGCGCGCGGTGGCGTGGCTCAAATCCAAACAGAATCCCGACGGAGGGTGGGGCGAAAGCTGCCTCTCCGACAAGGATCCTTCTTGGAAGGGCCGCGGCACGAGCACCCCGTCGCAAACCGCGTGGGCCTTGATCGGCCTGCTTGCCGGCGAAAACGGGCTCAGCGACCAGGTGATGCGAGGCGTCGAATGGCTCAACGAACGTCAGCTCGACTCCGGCGAATGGGAGGAGAACGAGTTCACTGGCACCGGATTCCCCAATCACTTCTATCTTCGCTACCACATGTATGCGCACTACTTTCCGCTGATGGCGCTAGGCCGTTTTCGCCGCCGTATCGCGGACGCGGAGATCAACCCGCACTGAGCTTGTTATGAAGACTGTCGCGATCCTGGGCTCGACCGGTTCCGTCGGCGTCACCACGCTCGATGTGATCGCCCGCTTCCCCGATCGCTTCCGCGTCTGCGCGCTCGCCGCCGGCCGCAACCTCAACCTGCTCGCGGATCAGGTACGCCTGTTCCGTCCCGAGGTCGTATCGGTCGCGACGCCCGCCCTGGCCCGCGCTCTCAGCGCTCGCCTCGGCTCGCACGAAGTCCGAATCCTGGATGGTGTTGAAGGCGCGCTCGCCGTCGCAACTCACCCGTCGGCCGAACTGGTGATGTGCTCGCTGGTCGGCGCCCTGGGCCTCCGGCCGGCGCTGGCCGCCATTAACGCCGGCAAGCACATCGGCTTAGCCAACAAAGAAGTCCTGGTGATGGCAGGCGAGCTAGTGACCGCGGCCGCCAGAAAAAATCAGGTCCGATTGCTTCCGGTGGACAGCGAGCACAACGCGATCTTCCAATGCCTGGAAGGACGCCAGCGTGGCAACGTCAAGCGCGTCGTCCTAACCGCCAGCGGTGGACCTTTTCGCGAACTCCCGCTTGACGGGTTCGGTGCGGTTACGATTGCCGATGCGCTTAGGCATCCGACCTGGCAGATGGGAAGCAAAATCACCATCGATTCGGCAACTCTCATGAACAAAGGCCTCGAGGTCATCGAAGCGCGATGGCTCTTCGACCTCACCATCGATCAAATCTCGATCGTCGTCCATCCGCAAAGCGTCGTCCACTCGATGGTCGAAATGATCGACGGCTCGGTCATTGCCGAGATGGCCATCCCCGACATGGCCATTCCGGTGGCCTACGCGCTGGCCTTTCCGGAGCGCCTCCCGATGACGCACCTTCCGCCGCTCTCACTCATCGATTGCGCCAAGCTCACCTTCGAGCAGCCCGACTTCGGCCGCTTCCCTTGCCTACGTTTAGCCTACGACGCCCTCCGCGACGCGGGCACGATGCCGGTATGCCTCAACGCCGCCAACGAGGAGCTGGTTGCCGCCTTTCTCGATGGGCGGGTTCCCTTCGTCGGCATCCCCCGTCATATCGAAGCCGTGATGAACCGTCATCGCAACTTCACCCCGCATACGCTCGAAGATTTGATCGAAACCGATGGATGGGCCCGTGCCGCCGCCCGCGAGTTGATCGCGGCGTAGCCTTGTCTTCCGCAACCGCCGCCTTGCAGGATTTCGATGCGGCAGCGCCTTCGCTTGCCAATGCCTACGACTTCTGTCGCCGGGTCGCTACCTCGCACTACGAGAATTTTACGGTAGCTTCGTGGCTGATGCCTCGTGCGATGCGCCCGCACATGCACGCGATCTACTGCTACGCGCGCATCGCCGACGATTTTGCCGACGAGGATCGCGACCTGGCAAAACTTGACGAATGGGAGCGTCAGCTCGATCTTGCCTGCGCCGGAAGGTCGCGCCACCCTGTGTTCGTCGCGCTCGCCGACACGATGCGCAAGTTCGCGATTCCGCGCCAACCTTTCGCGGATCTGCTGGTGGCGTTTCGCTCCGACATCGACTTCAAGGGTTTCGATACCCTCGAGGATCTTCTTGGCTATTCGCGCTACTCGGCCAATCCGGTAGGCCGCATCGTCCTGGGGCTCTTCGGCTATCGAGACTCCGAGCGACAATCGCTCTCCGATCTCGTCTGCTCCGGTCTCCAGCTCGCCAACTTCTGGCAAGATGTGGACGTCGATCGCAAAAAAAATCGTACCTATCTTCCGCGGCGCGACATGGATCGCTTCAACTACACCGCCGACGATCTTTTGCGATGCGTCTACAACCGCGAGTTCAAAGCTCTGATGCGCCACGAAGTGGCCTTCGCGCGCGATATGCTGCGGCGCGGCGCGCAGCTTCACAAGCTGGTCGATTCGCGCCTCGGCCGCGACGTGCTGATGTTCGCCGGTGGCGGCCTTGCCACACTGAGCGCCATCGAGCGGGTTGATTACGACGTCTTCGGGCACCGCCCCAAGCTTGGAAAGTTAGACTACCTTCGGCTAGGCTTTGCCGCGATGCGCGGCCGACTCGCCGGGTGGCCGTACCGCCCCTAATGGCTGCGTCCTCTAAAACACAATCTCTTCAATTCGACTACGCGCGGTGCACCGCGATCACGCGCAAATCTTCCTCCAACTTCTACTACGCCTTCATGCTGCTGCCGAAGCCGCGCCGAGGTGCGCTATACGCAGTCTACGCCTTCTGCCGTTTCATCGATGACATCGCCGACGGCGGTATCGCGCGCGATCCCGCCGCCCTCCTGGAGCGCTGGCGCGAAGAACTCGACCGCGTCTACGCGGGAACCCCCACGCGTCCAATCTCGCGCGCGCTCGCCGACGCCGCCCGCCGCTTTTGCATCCCGAGAAAGTATTTTGAGGAATTTATTGCCGGCGTCGAAATGGATCTTACGCGCAAGCGCTACGAAACCTTCGATGAACTCTACCTCTATTGCTACCGTGTGGCCGCGACGGTCGGCCTGATCTGCATCGAGATTTTCGGTTACCGAAATCTGGCCGCCAAAGTCTATGCTGAGAAACTCGGCGTCGCCTGCCAGTTGACCAATATTCTCCGTGACGTCCGCGAAGACGCGTCGCGCAAGCGGATCTATTTGCCGCTCGAAGATCTCGAACGATTCAAGGTCAGCGAAGATGAGATACTGGCGGGGAAACATTCCGATCGTTTCGAGCGCCTGATGGCCTTCGAGGCCGCGCGCGCGCAGGGCTTCTACCACGACGCGGTGAAGAATCTCCCCCGCGAGGATCGCCGCACGCTGCTGACTTCCGAGGCGATGCGCCTCATCTATCATGCGATCTTGCGCCGCATCGAACGCTCTAGGTACCGCGTGATGGATCGCCGTCACGGCCTGTCCGCTCCGCGCAAGCTCTTTCTGGTTGGCCGGGCATGGCTACTCGGTCACCTGAGCTTCGTCAAGACCTGAATCGATGGACTCCCGTGGCGATGTGGTCGTTATCGGCGGAGGGTTCGCCGGTCTGAGCGCCGCGGTTGCACTCACTAGCGGCGGCTTCCGAGTCGCGGTTTTTGAAGGCAAACCGGCGCTCGGCGGACGTGCCTACTCGTTTGCGGATGCTGAGAGCGGCGACTTCGTCGATAACGGCCAGCATGTTCTAATGGGCTGCTACGTCGAGACGCTTGCCTTCCTTCGTGAAATCGGGAGCTACGGTCAGCTAGTTTTCCGCGACAATCTGGCAATCGAAATGATCGATCGGAGCGGTGCCCGCGCCTCACTCCGCACCGCGAATCTCCCCGGTCCTTTGCACATGACCGCTGCGGTTCTTGGTTATCGTCACCTCAGTCTCATCGATCGACTGGGTCTGCTAATCGGCGGAGCGCGCCTGCTCGCGATGCGCCGTTTCGCCCGCGCCGACCTCGAGCGCACCACGGTTTCCGGCTTGATGGATTTGCTCGGCCAGTCGCAACGCGCCCGCGAGTTCTTCTGGTATCCAGTTGCAATTGCGACCCTCAACGACGATCCCGCGGTGTCTTCGTCCGCGCTTTTGGCCGAAGTCCTCAAGCGAGCCTTCTTCTCCCGCCGCCGCGATTCCGCGTTCGTCTACTCGCGCGTTGGCCTGAGCGATCTCTACTGCGCCGCCGCGAAGTCTTACATCGAGCGGCGCGGCGGTAGTGTCCGCGTCGGCGCCGCGGTCGATCGCCTCGAAATCGATTCATCCGGACGCGTGGTCTGCGCCCGATCCCGCGATGGCCACGCGATCGCCGGCGCCGCCTTCGTCTGCGCCACGCCCCCCAAGGGGCTGTTGCGAATGCTCCCCGATGCGATCAGCGCCGAAACGAACTTCGCTCGACTGCGCCGTTTGGATAGTTCTCCGATTATTTGCGTCCACCTTTGGCTCGATCGCGAGGTGATCGACTCCGCCTTTGCCGGCTTTGTCGGTACCGTCACCCAATGGCTCTTCAACAAGCGCAAGATTTTTTCGGCTCACGGCGAGTCCCATCCCGGCTACTTAAGCTTTGTCATCAGCGGCGCCCGCTCGCTGGTGGATCGCTCAAACGACGACCTTCTGGCGCAGGTGCTGGCCGACCTTTATCAAATGGTTCCCGCGGCCCGCGAAGCGAAGGTCGTTAAGGCTTTGGTGTTGAAGGAGAAGCAGGCTACGATGGCCCCCAGCCTCGACGCGCATCGTCTGCGCCCGGGCGTCACCACCTCAATTTCAAATCTTTGGCTCGCCGGCGATTGGCTTCAAACCGGCTTGCCCGCGACCATCGAGAGCGCGGTTTTATCAGGCCGGATGGCCGCGGACGAAGTGATCGCCCACTCCCACCGGTTCGCAACCAACAACGGGTCGTCGCCCAAGCTTGCCGGTTCGCGCGGTCTGCTAAACTCCACCCATGGCTGAGCGCACCGCACTCGTCACCGGCGGCAACGGTTTCGTCGGATGCCATGTGGTGCGCGCGCTTGTCGCGCGCGGCGATCGCGTTCGCGTGCTCGCCCGCGAGGGCGCTGATCTCACGGTTCTCAAGGAAGTCGATTGCGAAATGGTACGTGGCGATCTCCGCGACCGCGACTCGGTCCAGCGCGCGGTATCGGGATGCTCCGAAATCTATCACGTGGCCGCCGACTACCGGCTTTGGGTCCTCGACGAAGAACCGATGTACCAGACCAACATCACCGGCACCCGCAATATTCTCGAGGCGGCGGGGAAGGCTGGTGTGAACCGAATCGTTCACACCAGCACCGTCGGCACGCTCGGCGTACCAAAGGCCGGGGTAGGGCGCGAAGACACCCCCGTGACGCTCGACGACATGCCCGGTCCCTACAAGCGGTCGAAGTTTCTGTCCGAACGCGACGCGCTCGCCGCGGCCAGCGACGGCCTCCCCGTCGTGGTAGTGAACCCATCAACACCTGTCGGACCGCTCGATCACAAGCCCACGCCCACCGGACGTGTCATCGTCGATTTTCTCAATCACCGAATGCCGGCCTATCTCGACACCGGACTAAACCTGGTCGGGGTCGAGGATTGCGCCCGCGGCCATCTGCTCGCAGCCGAGCGCGGGCGCATTGGCGAGAAATATATCCTCGGCGGCGAAAATCTCACCCTTAAAGAGATGCTCGATCGGCTCGCTACACTCTCCGGCCTTCGCGCTCCGCGTTTCAAAGTCCCCTATCGGCTCGCCTATGCCTTCGCGCTCGGCGGCGAATTTGTCGCCCGCAACTTCACCAAAACCCCCCCACGGGCCAGCCTCACCGAAGTCCGGATGGCGAGCAAGAAAATGTTCTTCGACTCTTCCAAAGCCCGCGCCGAGCTCGGCTTCGACCCGCGTCCGATCGACGAAGCGCTCCGTGCTGCCATCGACTACTATCGCTCAAACGGCTTCGCGCCCGCTGCGTAGCCCATGCGTCTGCTCATATCCACTATTATCCTGCGCCCCTACGTCTTCCTCTTTCTCGGCGCCTACCTCTTCGTCGCGATCACCAGCTTCGGCCTGCGCACCACCGCCGCCTTCACCGCGCTCACCTACGGCGTGGCGCTTGCCTGTGAGTGGTCCTCGGTACACAACGGCTTCCCATTCGGCCTCTATCACTATCTCCAAGCCACGCGCGGTCGCGAAATCTGGATCGCCGGCGTACCTTTTATGGACTCGCTCTCGTTCACCTTTCTCTCGTTTGCGAGCTACACGCTGGCGCTACTGATCAGTTCGCCGCTTTATCGCCGCGGATGGGATTTACGCCTGCTAGACACCTGGCAGATCCGCAACGCGCCGCGCGTGTGGATGATAGCGCCGCTGTTCATGGTGATGATCGACTTCGTGATGGATCCGCTGAGCGTTTTGGGCGACCGATGGTTCCTCGGGCGCATCTTTTGGTACGACCCGCCCGGTCCCCATTTCGGCGTCAAGATCGTCAACTATCTCGGATGGTACTTCGTCGCCGCCGTCACCGTCGCGATCTTTCAATACCTGGACCCGCGGATGAATCGCGGCATGCGCAGGCCGTTCGGCGTCGCAGTCAATCTCCCCTCGCGCGCGCTGCTCGGCCCGCTGCTCTACGCCGGTATCGTCGCTTTTGGCATCACCATGCTCTTTTGCATCGGCGCCCCCGAGATCGGATGGGCCAGCGTCTTCATCTTCCTTCCGTTGGTCACTTTAACAGTCAACACGCTTACCCGCCGCGATTCGTACGGCGACGCATCTGCGCTGGCCCGCCATTTGAACGATTTTCCCTATGAGAAGGGTTTGGCCGTCTGGGGCGGCCAAACCGTCGGCGGCGACCCACTTCGTCGTCGGGCTTAAGCCCATGAAGCCTAATGCTGCCCAGCGATGAAATCGACTCGACCGCGGGCGGACGCCTGCCCTCTGCGCGGTCTATGAACCTTCGCTGGTTCGGTGCGCTGCTAGTTCAGA